>CAZCON010000465.1:0-1003 GCA_964500085.1 uncultured Lachnospiraceae bacterium | reverse complement strand
GCCTACTACGACCAGGAGCATCAGGTGCTCCATGCCGAAAAGACCCTGTTTGACGAGCTGCAGGATACATATCCGCACATGGACAACACCGCCATCCGGAATGCGCTTGCCGCGTTTCTCTTTACCGGCGATGATGTATTTAAACGTATCAGCGACTTAAGCGGCGGCGAGCGGGGACGTGTCTCCCTTGCAAAGCTCATGCTTTCCGATGCGAACCTGCTTATCCTGGACGAGCCGACCAACCACCTGGACATCGTCTCCAAGGAAATCTTAGAGGATGCCATCAATGCCTACGAGGGCACGGTGCTTTATGTGTCCCACGACCGTTACTTTATCAACAAAACGGCAACGAGGATTTTGGATTTGACCGAGCATACGCTCTTAAACTATCTGGGAAATTATGACGATTATCTGGAGAAAAAGGAACTCACCGAGCGTCTTTACTTAGAAGGTGCCGGATACGGCGTGGAAAGGAAGGCAAACGCCGACAAAGCTACGTCCGGTGCATCCGCAGAGCTTGGAACAGGTACATCCGCAGGACTCAGGGCGAGTGCTTCCACCGTTACCGAAACCAAGTTAGACTGGCAGCAACAAAAGGAGGAACAGGCACGCCAAAGGAAACGCCAGAATGACTTAAAAAAGACGGAGAAAGAAATTGAGCGCATCGAAAACCGCATGACAGAGCTGGATACCGCCCTTGCCGACCCGGAAATTGCTTCCGACCACACAAAGCTGACAGAGCTGAGCAGAGAGCGGGAAGAACTGGAAGAAAAGCTGGAAAAGCTCATGGAACAGTGGGAAGAACTGGCAGAGTAAATACAATACACAAAAGAACAGGGCTGCCGTCAAAACTTCAGTTGAACGGTCCTCCATTTTGGGAGGGTCGTTCAGCTTGTATTGACGGGAAAGTGGTAATTGAATATGTAGAAATATCCGGCAAACGAGAGCGTGAAACTTTTTCTGTAAATAGTGATTTGGAAGGTCTTCTATGATAAAATAAATT
>CAZCON010000464.1:0-1008 GCA_964500085.1 uncultured Lachnospiraceae bacterium | reverse complement strand
CTCCCCCTGTAACGCACAAAGTCCCGCATAATCTCCGTCTGAAAGCTCACTACCGTCAAGTGTTACCTCCGCCGCGCAATGTTCACCTACAGTACGTTGTGTCAGGGTATTTACTGCATGACACACGTTGGGACTAAGCTTTCCGGAACGAATCCGGAGAGCTCCCGGCCTTTCCGTTACCGACCAGAGCGTATTATCCGGCGTATGGTTCCACTGCCATACCTTTTTAAGACTCACCCTTCCGTCTGCTCCCGGCTCATAAATAAAATCATCACTGCACCAAAGAGGCTCGTAGGAATGGTCGGCTTTTTCCGTTTCCACCGTAATTTTCTTTGGTACAATGCCGTTTTCTCCGAAAACCGGAAAATCATTTTTCCACATCACCGGCACTGCAATCGGGATTCTTCCGATTGCTCCGTGGTCTTGAAAGAGAATCGCGTACCAGTCTCCCGACGGAGTATCCACAATACCGCCCTGCGCTACGCCACTGTTTCGTCCATCCAAATCTGAGGAAAGCACATCCCCACCGGTAAACTCTCCCAATAAGGAATCCGCGCAGAAGCATGCCTCTGTCCGAAGCCCACCCTTTGGCCAATGAATAAAGAATATGTAATACCTTCCGTTTATTTTATACAAATGTGTACCCTCATAGCCAAGTCCCACATCTCCGGTATCCTTTACTATCATGCGGTGTATGCCGCCTTTCTTTGGAGCCGTAAGGTCTTCGTTTAACTCCGTAAGGTAAATTTCCCGGTTACCGTAGGCGATATACACTCTGCCGTCATCATCAAATAAAATGGAATTATCATGGTAAAAGCCTTCAATATAGCTTTTTCTCCACGGTCCTTCTATCTGCTCTGTCCGGTAAAGGTAAGTCTTTCCTGTATCATTTGCCACAAAGCATACATAAAAGCTTCCCTCATGATACCGAAGTGACGCTGCCCACATTCCCCTGCCGTAAATGCCCTTGCCGTCCGCAAGCCGCTGTCCCGGCGTATCCTCTAAGGA
>CAZCON010000463.1:0-1011 GCA_964500085.1 uncultured Lachnospiraceae bacterium | reverse complement strand
AGAGGCAGCAGTACAATAATAGTCACTCATAATCATATTTGTAGGAGTTGCAGCACTGTTTGCTGTAATAAATGAAGCATCTGCATATGTATTCGGATAATATCCAGATTGAGTCACCGTACCAATTACTGTTCCATTATAACTTATTTGTTGACCAATGCTTCTACAAAAATGTGAGGCTGTTACATAACCTTCTACTCCGTTTTTTATAGCACAAAACCCTAAAGTCGCAGTACTAGAGGTGGAATTATTCTTAATCTCATATCCACCTTTCATATTGTCTTGGTATTCATTTATTTCTTCCGTATTCTGAATAATCATGAACGGTGTATCTACAATTTTACGTATCTCTGCTTCTTTGTATTCTGTTAAATTTCGTACATTGATATACACACAATTATCACGAACACGTCGATACATACTGCTAATACCAGCTTCTCGTTCCTGTAAAACTTCTAAATTATCATTAATTAAATCAATGACATTGTTTAACTCATTGTAAGAATATTGACAAGTTTCAATTATAATCTCGTCATTACTCGTATATTCCTTGATTTTCCTCCTTTTGTCATATGTGTTTTCGGTAAGCAAGACTACAAGTCTTCCCTCTTCGTTTATATATGATCCCCCAAAGCTGTTATCATACAGTTTTTTTTCTTTTGCTAAAGTAGCATTTCTGTTCCATGCTACACTTGCAGTATCAGATAATCCTTGGGTACCAATCTTTATATTATTTAACAATTGATTATATTGGATAATACTCTGCGTCTGGTTCTTATAAAATGTTTCAGATTTTTCTTCATATAATTGCGCAATAATATTACTTTCATCTTGCGCATATACAATAGATGATTTCATTACTAAATTTGACAATAAAAACACAGCTACGCCTACTAACCATTTAAGACATTTTTTCATAAGTTCTCTCCTTTCTGACCGGTCCCATATTCAATTATCAATGTACTTTACGCTTCTTGATGGTGAATCACTCTTTTTTAATAAGATTATACC
>CAZCON010000462.1:0-1014 GCA_964500085.1 uncultured Lachnospiraceae bacterium | reverse complement strand
CGCATACTTCGTATGCGTGCAAACGCTTATGCTCACTTTGCTTACGCGAAAAAAATCCCTTTGTTACCAATGGTAACAAAGGGACGATATCTCGCGGTTCCACCCTTTTTGAAAAGCAGACTGCTTTTCCGGCTTCCTTTATGATGGTAACGGTATCACCGGGGTGTATTAAACCCACTCCGAGGTGGTCTTCCGCCGCTGCCCGCCAGACTGCTCTCAGCAAATGCAGCCCTCTCTGTGACCTTTCACGGTTTACTGTCCTCATCAACGCTTTTCATATAGATAAATTATATCACTTAAGGCAGGATTGTCAAGCGATAAAATCGGTTTGCCATCAAAATGTTATCAGCAGACCCGCTTTCCAGTCACTGCCACTATGCACTCAAAAAAGGCGCTGTTTCCCTAATACGCATAACTCGGATAACAGGAAACATAAAGGTATCCGTCCTCGTCCAGCCCTGCATACACCACGATTTTTTCTGTCTGTACTACTGTGGTATACTCATTGCCAGCCTCCCGTGTCGCCTGTTCTATTTTTTCCGTAAGTGAAGTCTTTGAATCACTATAGTCTGAATCCAGCAGCCGCAGTACCTCGTAATACAGACTGTAGTAATCCTCTGTCTCCACCGCCATCGCATCTGCCGCAAAAAACAGACCGTGAAGTTCTTCGGTTGCAGTATCGTACCCTGCACTGACAATCAGCGAATCCGCATGCTCATAATACCTGACCGAGCCGAAGTACGTCCATTCTAATCCGTCACTGTTTGCCAGATAATTATGAGATTCCTCATATGACATGACCAAATCCAGAAAATACTGTTCCAACAAAATTTCCAGTTCTTTGACCTCCACACCCATATGTTCACTGTCACAGGCAGCTCCGAGCTTTTTAATATCCTCCGGCGCATAGTAGGAATAATCACATACATAATACTCATAATCCTTTTGTTCCGTTTCAACCGGCTTTACTGTTTTCAAAAGACTCACTGCTAACGATACTTCATCCTCCTTTAC
>CAZCON010000461.1:0-1022 GCA_964500085.1 uncultured Lachnospiraceae bacterium | reverse complement strand
GTACCATAGAGGAGTTGACGGAAAAGCTCAAGGAGTTGCTTGCAGAGCGTGCGGAAGAAGGGGAAAAGGAGCAGACAGCAGAAATGGAGAAAAAGCCGCAGGAGCATCCGCACTTTGATATGACGATGTAGATTCGAAAATAAAAGATGCCAAAAGTCTCGGACGGAAGTCCGGGACTTTTCTTTGCGTAAGCAAAGTGAGCGTTTGCGCGCATACGAAGGAAAAAGATAAAATAGTGCTTGACAAAAGACAATACTGTATATATACTGTATATATTGGCATACACAGTAAAGAGTGTACGGACAGACAACAGCTGATGTGTAGAAAAGACATAGGGAAATCGGTAAGAGAGGAGTGCGCCTATGGGTACGGTATTAGAGGTGAATATTCCGCGGCTGACACGGGAAGGGTTTGCACTAAAGGAAATTGCATTTCAGGTGGAGGCGGGGTATCTGACAGCCCTGCTTGGTGTAAACGGTGCGGGAAAAACGACCCTTCTTTCGGCAATTTCCGGACTGTTGCCGTTGCCGGAGAAGGCAGAGGTGAAAATCTGCGGGTATTCCTTACGGGAGAAGGAAAGAGAAGCCAAGGAGTGTATGGGCTTTGTATTTGACGATTCTCCTTTTGATGAGGGAATGTCTGCCATGTTTACCGGACAGATGTACGGACCGTATTATAAGAACTGGAATGAAAAAAAATATGTGGAATATCTGGAACGGTTTGAAATTCCAAAGAATCGCAGCATTCGCAAGCTGTCCAAAGGAATGCAGATGAAGTTTCAGCTGGCATTTGCGCTGTCACACGGCGCAGGCTTTCTGGTCATGGACGAGCCGGCTGCGTCGATGGACCCGGTATTCCGGACGGAATTTATGGAAGTGCTTGGCGAGGTATTGGAGGAAGAAAATTGTGGGATTTTACTTTCCTCCCAGCTTGTTTCGGAGCTTGAGGTAAGGGCAGACTATACGGTAGTGCTGCATCAGGGAGAGCAGGCATTTTACGATAGTACGGAGCAGATTTTAGAC
>CAZCON010000460.1:0-1029 GCA_964500085.1 uncultured Lachnospiraceae bacterium | reverse complement strand
TCGTTAGGTCTGAGAAGATGTGCCTGCGAGTGCTTTTCGTGCTTTGTGGCAGGATGGAGGAAATGACATGAAGAAAGTATGGAAACAGTATTTTACAAAGGGAGAACTGGCACTATGGTCCGGCTCTGTACTGTTGATTTTGCTTGCCTTTTGTTTTTTTGATGGGGAAAGCTATATGACGCTGTTTGCGTCCCTGGTTGGCGTAACCTCTCTGATTTTCAATGCAAAGGGCAATCCCTTCGGACAGGTGTTGATGATTGCATTCAGTCTTTTGTACGGAATCATATCCTTTGGCTTTGCTTATTATGGGGAGATGCTTACCTATCTCGGTATGACGATGCCGATGGCTGTGTTTGCATTGCTTGCATGGCTGCAGCATCCGTATCAGGGAAATAAGGCACAGGTGCAGGTAAATCATGTCGGCAAAAAGGAAATCGCTCTTTTGTGCGTGCTTACGGCGGTGGTGACTGTGGCATTTTATTTTATTCTGGACGCATTTCATACGGCGAATATGGTGCCTAGTACGATATCGGTTACGACGAGCTTTCTCGCGGTATATTTAACCTTTCGGCGGAGCCCTTTCTACGCTCTTGGTTATGCGGCGAACGATATTGTGCTGATTGTACTCTGGGTGCTGGCAACGATGGAGGAGGTGCGCTATGTTTCTGTGGTCGTGTGCTTTGCCGTGTTTTTGGTAAACGATTGCTATGGCTTTGTGAGCTGGAAAAGAATGGAAAAACGGCAGAGGACGGAACTGTAACGCTAAAAAGGGGCGGTCTTGTGGTAATATTTGGAATGCTAGTGTCCGGCAGCATAGGGGTGGATTGTTGAAGGGGGGAGAAAATAATGCTTTGTTTGGAACGCAAGAATATTTGATAATTTTGATAATTTAGAAGGAGTATTTCTATGCAAAAATCCACATTTGATTTCATTTACGATATTGTAAAACAAATCCCGAAGGGAACGGTGGCTACCTACGGACAGGTGGCAGCACTTGCCGGAAACAAACGGTGGGCAAGAGTGGTGGGC
>CAZCON010000459.1:0-1056 GCA_964500085.1 uncultured Lachnospiraceae bacterium | reverse complement strand
GCACAAAAAAAGGGACTGTCACATGAATATGTGCGGTTCCTTTTCTTGCGTTCTACGGCTAAGACACTCCTTTTACTAAAAATGCCGTGCTGTCGTTTTTCAAATATATATTACTCCGGCTTTGTCCCATCATTTTCCAGTTCACGAAGCAGTCCGCTCTGCACACAATACGCCTCATTTAACACCTTTTCCTCCGGGAACCGGTCAAATAGGATTCGGAGTTTTCCGTCTGTCGCATCTGTAATGGTTCCCTCCCCGTAAATCTTATGGAGCACTCTGGTTCCTCTTGTCAGCTTTGAACAGTCAAGAAACACCTCCCCCACGAAACGGCTCGGTACAAGCTCCTTGGAACGCAGCTCCTTCATACAGGAAAGCACCAGTCTGCGCTTTGCTCTGGTCATTGCCACATAAAACATCCGGCGTTCTTCCTCCACTTCCTCCGGAGAAGCCGCCTGCCGGTGCGGTGTCATTCCTTCATTCAGCTCCGGTAAAAAAACCGTATGATACTCTAAGCCCTTTGCCGAATGATAGGTAGAAAGCGTCACGGCATCCGTAACCCTTTTCTTTTCCTTTGCCTTCTGGTGCTGCAGCTGCTCGGAATACTCCGCCATATGAGTAAACCACGCCTCAAAGGTCGGATATTCTGCCGCATCCTCCTGTAGCTCTGCCAGCAAATCAAATAAATCCTCCGTCTGCATTCTGCGATACCGTGCGTATTCCGTCAAAAAGCCGTCATATCCAACCGCACGGCGGATATAATTTATCGCCGCAAAAGGATTCAGCCCCTTTATCATCTGTAAGTCATATTCCAGCTTTTCAATCCGGTCTACTACATAATCCTTCTCCTCATAATACGTCTTGAGTCTTGTAAAATCCACCTCGGACATATCGAGCGAATCCCTTGTAATATACCGCTTCGGTCGGTTCATAATCTGTAAAAACTCTCCCCGGCTTCTGCTTCCCTGTGCCAGCTTTATGTAGGCTGTAATATCCCTGCAAATCCAGTGTTCGTAGAGGTTAGGTACGGAATCCCTTGTCTGGAACGGAATATTGTAC
>CAZCON010000458.1:0-1063 GCA_964500085.1 uncultured Lachnospiraceae bacterium | reverse complement strand
AGATAAAGGAGGGGGGTCCTGTGACGGTGACTCATCCGGATATCATCCGGTATTTTATGACAATACCGGAGGCGGTATCGCTGGTGCTGCAAGCAGGTGCGTTTGCACATGGTGGAGAGATTTTTGTGCTGGACATGGGTGAGCCGGTGAAGATAGTTGATTTGGCAAAAAACCTCATACGTCTTTCCGGTTATACGCCGAATGAGGATATCATGATAGAATATACCGGCCTGCGTCCGGGAGAAAAGCTCTACGAGGAGCGCCTTATGGCAGAGGAAGGGCTGGCAAAGACTGCAAACGACCGTATTTCTGTAGCAAAGCCGATTGAAATGAAGGACGAGCTGTTTTTTGAGAGTCTGGATGTTTTGAAAGAGGCGGTATATGAAGAAACCGGAGCGGTGCGAACGATGGTGCAGCGAATTGTACCAACGTATAAGGTGCCGAAAGGAAAATTGTAGAAAAGCTGCCGTATTTGCAAATCGCAGATGCGGCAGCCTTTTTTTATTTTTTTGCAGAATCTAAAAGTGCTTTTAGGCGTCTGATTTCTTCGTCCTTCTCGGCAAGTGCTTCGTCCTTCTCGGCAAGTGCTTCGTCCTTCTCGGCAAGCTCCTTAGTCTTCTGGGTAAGGAGCATCTCTGTAGTAGCGAGAGCATTCCCTTTTTCAACGAGGACAACATTTAATTCTGCTAGAACCTGTTTGTCCTTTTCAAGCTGTTCTTTCATGTCATCGACCATATAGCGGATTGTATTACGATCCATTTCTCTTAGCATTTCTGAAAACATACTCATCAACTCCTCTGGGTCACGTCCAAACTGAGCCATTTCTAAATAAAGCTCCGAAAGCCATGGATAAATCTGGCAAAGTGCTTCAGCTTCTTCTACGGTTGTTGTGCAAAAGAAGGAGAGCCAGCCTGCCTGCCGATTGTTTGTAGCTTTAAGTTTAGCATACTTGTTTTTTTGGAAAACGTCAAGAGAAATTAAGTAGAAATCCTGTAAAAAGTTCAATTCTGCTCCGCTGTTGCAAACCGTTTTCGCATGATGAACAAAAGTGCCGTTGCATTTT
>CAZCON010000457.1:0-1066 GCA_964500085.1 uncultured Lachnospiraceae bacterium | reverse complement strand
ACAGAGGAAGTACAGGAAGAAGCTGCCGATGCAGAGTAATGCGTCCGGCAGACTGAAATAATTTGAAAATACCCCGACAGTTTGTTACGGGGCGCGCAGATGAAGCTACCATGCAGAACATTGTGCGGCCTGCCATAAGCTGCCGGGTTTTTTCGTAAAGGCAGTGGTGAAAAGAACCCTGTCGGCACAACAGACGCGGATATTCTGTCCGGCTTTCACAGGAGGACGCAATATGGAAGATAATTATGAATTATTTAAAAAAGATGTATTTCAGCTGACCAAAATTGATTTAAATGCTTATAAAGAACGTCAGATGAAGCGGAGAATTGATGCCCTGATTACAAAACACAAGATTACGACCTATAAAGAGTATGTACAGGCATTAAAATCAAACAAGGAGATGTTTGATGAGTTTGTCAACTACCTGACCATTAACGTGTCTGAGTTTTACCGGAATCCTGAGCTGTGGAGGGTACTGGAAAAGGAGATACTTCCGGAACTGTTTGCAAAGACAAAAACGCTGAAAATCTGGAGTGCAGCGTGTTCCACCGGGGATGAACCGTATTCTCTGGTGATGCTGCTCAACCAGTTTCTTCCGCTTTCCCAGATACATATTATTGCCACGGATATTGATAAACAGGTGCTGGATAAGGCAAGAATGGGACTTTATAATGATAAAAGCTTAAAGGGGCTTCCGGAAGCGTTTCTCAAGAGGTATTTTACCAAGGTCAATGAAAATAATTATCAAATCAATGCAGAGGTGAAGCGGTGTGTTGAGTTTAAGGAACACAATCTGTTAAAGGATCCGTATCCGACAGCCTGTGATTTAATTGTGTGCCGAAATGTGTTAATTTATTTTACCGAGGAAGCAAAGCTGGAGATTTATAAGAAATTCAATCATTCCTTAAAAACGGAGGGCTTTCTGTTTGTTGGTTCTACAGAGCAGATTATACAGCCTGCGGTATTAGGGTATAAGACCTTTCGCTCCTTCTTTTACAGGAAAGAATAATTTTTTTAAATAGGTGGTTGATTTTTAAAGAGAGATTTAGTATAGTGGGTTATAGAT
>CAZCON010000456.1:0-1096 GCA_964500085.1 uncultured Lachnospiraceae bacterium | reverse complement strand
GGTAAAACCACGGTGTTTAATTTGCTTACCAAGGTATATCAGCCGACCACAGGCACGATTTTGTTAGATGGTAAAAATACGGACGGTATGAATACTGTTAAGGTAAATAAGGCAGGAATTGCACGGACCTTCCAAAATATCCGCCTGTTTGATAACCTGACGGTAGAGGAAAATGTAAAAATCGGTCTGCACAATCAAATGAAGTATTCTACGGTGAGCGGCATTCTTCGTCTGCCTTCCTACTGGAAAATGGAGAAGGAAGCGCACGAAAGGGCAATCGAGCTGCTTTCCATTTTTGATATGCAGGGGTTAGCAGACCATAAGGCAGGCAGCCTTCCGTATGGCGCACAGCGCCGTTTAGAGATTGTGCGGGCGTTGGCAACCAATCCGAAGATTTTGCTTTTAGATGAGCCGGCAGCAGGTATGAACCCGTCCGAGACAGCAGAGCTGATGGAAAATATTCGTAAGATTCGTGATACCTTCCAGATTGCGATTCTTTTGATTGAGCATGATATGAACCTTGTCATGGGCATCTGCGAGGGGATTGCAGTGCTAAACTTTGGCCGGATTATTGCTAAGGGTACGCCGGAAGAGATTCAGGCAAATCCGGTGGTAATTGAGGCATATCTGGGGAAGAGGAAGGAGGACTAGGTCATGGCAATGCTTGAGGTAAACAACATCAATGTATTTTACGGCAGCATCCATGCCGTAAAGGATATCAGCTTTAGCGTAGAAAAGGGAGAGATTATTTCCCTGATTGGTGCGAATGGCGCAGGAAAGACGACCATTTTGCAGACGGTTTCCGGCCTGTTAAAGAGTACCACCGGCTCCATCCTGTTCAACAACCAGAATTTGATGCAGATTCCGGCACATAAGATTGTCAGTCGCGGACTTGCACAGGTACCGGAGGGACGGCGTGTGTTTTTGCAGATGTCCGTAATGGAAAATCTGGAGCTTGGAGCCTTTACCCAGCCAAAGAATACCATTGAAAAGAATCTGGAGGTCGTGTTCGAGCATTTTCCGCGTCTAAAGGAGCGAAAGAGTCAGGTGGCGGGTACGCTTTCCGGCGGTGAGCAGCAGATGCTTGCCATGGGAC
>CAZCON010000455.1:0-1116 GCA_964500085.1 uncultured Lachnospiraceae bacterium | reverse complement strand
GGGTTCAAGGGTTGCCGCCAGAACCTCGCCATCCGTTCCCAATACACATAAATCTACTCTTGTAATTGCCTTTAAACCATCAATTGTGCTCTGTAACACCTGATTTGAAATCATATAGCCTCCTCCTGCACAAATAAACATTTACCTATTGTCAGTTTATCATTCACGCAAAAAAAAGTCAATGAAACTTGTATGAAAAAACAGAAAAGGGACCGCCGCACCTTGATGCGACAGTCCCTTAAAAAATTCTCTGGATTAGTGGCAGATAATCTGCTCTGTTTCCTTATCGAAGATATGTATCTTCGTCAGGTCAAATGCGATACGGATGGTATCACCCGGTCTTGCAGTGGTACGCGGATTTACACGGGCAGTTACCGGAATGGTCTCATCTACATCAAAGTATAAGAATACTTCTGCACCAAGTAACTCATATACACGTACAGTTGCGTCCAGACTGCTCTCCTTGGAGGATTCGATGAAAATCTGCTCATCCTTAATATCCTCCGGTCTGATACCAAGAACAACCTTCTTCGGATGCTCCTCATTGGTATAGCCACCATCAATCAGCTTCTTGGATCTCTTCTCGCCCAGCTTGATTGCGTGTGAACCAAACTGCAGGGAAACAACTCCACCCTCTTCTACTGCATTACAATCGATGAAGTTCATCTGCGGGGAACCCATGAAGCCTGCAACGAACAGGTTGTTCGGTCTGTCGTAAAGGTTCTGCGGAGTATCTACCTGCTGGATTACGCCATCCTTCATAACTACGATTCTGGTACCAAGGGTCATAGCCTCTGTCTGGTCATGGGTAACGTAAATAATGGTAGTCTGCAGCTTCTGGTGGAGCTTGGAAATCTCAATACGCATCTGTACACGGAGCTTTGCATCCAGGTTGGAAAGCGGCTCATCCATCAGGAATACCTTAGGATTACGAACGATTGCACGACCCATTGCTACTCGCTGTCTCTGACCACCGGAAAGAGCCTTCGGCTTACGGTCTAACAGATGCTCAATGTCAAGAATTCTTGCAGCCTCATGAACAAGTCTGTTAATTTCCTCCTTCGGAGTCTTTCTTAACTTCAAACCGAATGCCATATTATCAAATACGGACATATG
>CAZCON010000454.1:0-1135 GCA_964500085.1 uncultured Lachnospiraceae bacterium | reverse complement strand
GATACCATTGTGGGAGCTGGAAAGACAGATGGCGCCATGGACGCAGGCAATATGCTGAAGCCAATGTTAGCAAGAGGTGAGCTGCACTGTATCGGCGCCACCACCTTAAATGAATATCGTATGTATATTGAAAAGGACGCAGCGCTGGAGCGCAGATTCCAGCCGGTCATGGTAGAGGAGCCGACGGTGGAGGACACTATTTCCATTCTGCGAGGCTTAAAGGAACGCTATGAAGTATTTCATGGCGTGCGTATTAACGACGCGGCACTGGTGTCGGCGGCAGCTCTTTCCAACCGCTACATTTCCGACCGTTTTCTGCCGGATAAGGCGATTGACCTGGTGGATGAGGCATGTGCTCTGATTAAGACGGAGTTAAATTCCCTGCCAACGGAGTTAGATGATGTGCAGCGGCATATTATGCAGCTTGAAATTGAAGAGGCTGCATTAAAAAAAGAGGACGACCGTATCAGCAAGGAACGTCTGGAGACACTGCAAAGGGAGCTTGCAGAGGAACGCTCCTCCTTTGCCGAGGCAAAAGCAAAGTGGGACAATGAAAAAGCATCCGTGGAGCGTGTACAAAGGCTCAGAGAGCAGTTAGAGGCACTAAATGGCGAAATCCAAAAGGCGGAAAGAGAATACGACTTAAACAAGGCAGCCGAATTAAAGTATGGAAGGCTTCCGGAGCTACAGAAAAAGCTTGCTGAGGAAGAGGAGTTTGTGGCAAAGGAGGGACATACTCTGGTGCATGAAAATGTCAGCGAAGAGGAGATTGCAAGGATTGTTTCCCGGTGGACGGGGATTCCGGTGGCAAAGCTGACGGAAAGTGAGCGGAACAAAACCCTGCATCTGGATGAGGAGCTGCATCGCAGAGTGATTGGACAGGAGGAAGGTGTGCAGAAGGTGGCAGACGCCATTCTCCGTGCGAAGGCAGGAATTAAGGACCCGACGAAGCCAATCGGCTCATTTCTGTTTCTTGGACCGACCGGTGTAGGTAAGACGGAGCTTGCAAAGGCTCTGGCGGCAGCCCTTTTTGATAATGAAGCCAATATGGTGCGGATTGATATGAGTGAGTATATGGAAAAGTATTCCGTCTCCCGATTAATCGGGGCGCCTCCGGGCTATGTAGGCTATGAGG
>CAZCON010000453.1:0-1141 GCA_964500085.1 uncultured Lachnospiraceae bacterium | reverse complement strand
GTGCTTGAGAAGACACCGCCGGAGCTGGCAGCAGATATTGCGGAGCGGGGAATTGTACTGACCGGAGGCGGCAGCCTGCTTTATGGCTTGGAGGAGCTGATAGAAGAAAAGACCGGAATTCCGACTATGACGGCAGAGGATCCGATGACGGCAGTGGCAATTGGCACCGGAAGATATGTAGAGTTTTTAAGCGGAAAGCGTGACTAAGGCAGCAATGAAGCTGCTTGTAACCTGCATGGAGGCGAGACAGGACAGAGTTCCGGAGTAGTCCGGAGGAAAGGAGAAAAAGTGGTTCGGGGATTATATACTGCATGGACAGGCATGGCAAACGAGCAGAAGCGTCTGGACGTTATCTCGAATAACTTGGCAAACTCGGCGACGGTAGGCTACAAAAAGGAGGGAGTGACCTCCCAGTCCTTTGATGAACAGCTGACAATTAAGATTAAGGATAAGTCGGAGCCGTTGACCGGCGAGCGCATTATCGGCAGCATGAGTCTTGGAGTTAAGGTGGGTGAGGTATATACGGATTATTCCGGTGGTTCTCTTCGGGAAACGGAAAACACGTTTGACCTGGCAATTGACGGAAATGGTTTTTTTCAGGTAGCAGTAACAGACCGGGAGGGACAGACGCATCTCCGTTATACAAGAGCCGGCGGCTTTCATATGACAAGCGACGGCTATGTGGTAAATTCTGAGGGAAATCATTTACAGGGGGAATCCGGCGATGTACTGGTACCAACGGATGCAGGAGAGCTTCTGGTGGATATTGACGGAAGCATTTATGCAGACGGAGAGTACGTCGATAAAATCAGTCTTTTTGATTTTGAAGAGTATGATTATCTGAAAAAGTATGGAGACGTAATGTATGAACCGGTGGACGGAGCTACCCGGAAGGACGCGACCGGCCTGATTCGTCAGGGCTACACGGAGCAGTCTAATGTAAACGTGGTGTCTGAGATGGTCAATATGATTGCAATTACGAGAGCGTATGAAGCAAACCAGAAGGTGATTCAGACGGTAGATCAGACTTTGGATAATGCAGCAAATTCCATTGGACGCGTGTAGGATAAGAAAGAGGTGACCGTATGTTAAGATCTTTGTGGACCGGTGCATCAGGAATGATTGCACAGCAGACCAATGT
>CAZCON010000452.1:0-1143 GCA_964500085.1 uncultured Lachnospiraceae bacterium | reverse complement strand
GTTCGAGCACAGCTACCCGCACTGCTGGCGCTGTGACACGCCGTTAATTTACTATGCGCGTGAGTCCTGGTACATTAAGGAAACAGCGGTAAAGGATGACTTAATCCGTAACAATAATACAATTAACTGGATCCCGGAATCCATCGGTAAGGGCCGTTTTGGTAACTGGCTGGAAAACATTCAGGACTGGGCAATTTCCCGTAACCGTTACTGGGGAACTCCGTTGAATATCTGGGAGTGTGAGTGCGGTCACAGGCATTGCGTAGGCAGCCGTGAGGAATTGTACCGGATGAGCGGCATGGAAGAGGCAAAGACGGTTGAGTTCCACCGTCCGTATATTGATGCCATTACCTTACATTGTCCGGAGTGCGGTAAGAAAATGACCCGTGTACCGGAGGTACTGGACTGTTGGTTTGATTCCGGTGCGATGCCATTTGCACAGCATCATTATCCGTTTGAAAATAAGGAAGTGTTTGAAAAGCAGTTCCCGGCACAGTTTATTTCTGAGGCGGTGGACCAGACCAGAGGGTGGTTCCATTCTCTGCTTGCCGAGTCTACACTGTTGTTCAATAAGGCCCCATATGAGAACGTAATCGTGCTCGGTCATGTACAGGATGAGAACGGGCAGAAGATGAGTAAGAGTAAGGGAAATGCGGTAGACCCGTTTGATGCGCTGGAAAAGTTCGGTGCAGATGCCATCCGCTGGTATTTCTATATCAACTCCGCGCCGTGGCTGCCGAACCGTTTCCATGACAAGGCAGTGGTGGAAGGACAGAGAAAGTTCATGGGTACGCTTTGGAATACCTACGCCTTCTTTGTTCTGTATGCGAATATTGACGAATTTGACGCAACGAAATATGCACTGGAGTATGAAAAGCTTCCGGTCATGGATAAATGGCTTTTATCCAAATTAAACAGTGTGGTTGGTGAGGTTGACGATAACTTAGATCACTACCGTATTCCGGAGGCTGCAAGAGCATTGCAGGAGTTCGTGGACGAGATGAGTAACTGGTATGTGCGCCGCGGCAGAGAGCGTTTCTGGGCAAAGGGCATGGAGCAGGATAAGATTAACGCATATATGACACTGTACACAGCACTGGTAACACTCAGTAAGTGTGCAGCACCGATGATTCCGTTTATGAC
>CAZCON010000451.1:0-1159 GCA_964500085.1 uncultured Lachnospiraceae bacterium | reverse complement strand
TTTTCCATATTGGCGTAGGTCAAACGGGTATTGGGGCGGGGAGACTTCTGCTCACGGCCTGATACGACAATCTCAGTCAGACCGGGAAAGTCTTGACGGATGCTTCGGATAATATCATTTTCCTTAGTGCCATACTGACCTGCCAACTGGGAAAATTTGTAGTTCATCACAACCGTATTATTGGTAAAACAAATCCGATAGCCATTCTTTCCGGGCTTCATAACACATTCGCTCATATTCATTTCCTCCTTCTATCTATTATTGAGCTCTTTTCAACAACTGAGGCACGGCGGTATCTTGGGCGGTTTCCTGTTCTGCTTTCACCCGTTCCTGTTCTTTTTCTTCCATAAAGGGCTGGAAGTTATCATAATTCTGGAACGTCAGCAGAAACCAATTCAGCACATACTGATAAGGGGACTTCTGAACGTGGGAACGAGCCTTGATAACACCAAATTCCTTCACAAGTGCTTTGACATTTTCTTCTGGAAATGTGCGGATATATTCTTCCATATTGGCATAAGTAAGATTTCGCCGGGTCTTCTGATTGGGGTTCCGGTTAATCTTCTTTACCAACATTTTCGCATTCGGGAACATTGCCTTGTATTCCTGCCAGCGGTAAAACTCATCCGTGCCGAAAATACAGGCTTTCTTTTCAAATGCCTTGCTGACCTGTGCTTCCTTGTCATTCAGATAAACGATCTTATTCATAGTGCTTTCTCCTTTTCTTTTGGGGGATGTGTCCCTCTGTTCTTTACACCCATATTGTATAATACTTTCATTTCAGTTGAGGCGTTCAAATGGCACTTTACTAATTGTTCCAAAAAGAAATCATCAAGAAGCATTCTGTTGTGGTGGCGGACGGAACCATAAAAAATCACTGCCTGTTGGATAGGCAGTGTTTGCAAGTGTCCGAAAACGCCAAAAAGTCATTAAAAGTCATCGTTTTGTGTGTAGTTGAAATATTATATTCCAATTTATCGCATTTAAGTTCGATTTGTTCCAGAAAAAATATTTTCAGATATTCATTGGTTTTTCTATTGACCCAGACAATTCCATTTGGTATCATTTGAGTAAACCAATAGATAGAAGTGATACAGACTTATCAAGAAGGCAATCAATTCGGTTTTCGGATTTCCCCCAGCGGGTCGCAGACCCGCAC
>CAZCON010000450.1:0-1168 GCA_964500085.1 uncultured Lachnospiraceae bacterium | reverse complement strand
GTTTGTCTGTATTTTGATGACGGCGGTTATGAATCTGGTGTGGCCGTACCTAAGCGGTACGGTGTTGTATGATCATGTGCTGGAAAAGAATATGGCATTTTTAGCGCCGCTTGGTCTTGAAAAGCTGGAGGCGTTTACGGCATTGACCCTGTTAGTAGTGGTGATGTTTGTAACCAAACTTGTGTTACAGCTGTTTTCGCTTGCACATGGCGTGCTTACGGCAAAGGTAGCGGTCAATGTTGTCCGTGACATGAAAAAAGATGTATTTGGACAGATGGGAAAGCTGTCGATTCAGTTTTTTAAGAGCAGACAAACGGGCGGCCTGATGACCCGTGTACTGAGCGACGCAGACCGCGTGACCGGCTTTTTTGTAGATGAGCTGCCATATGTATTTGTACATGGCTTTACGCTTTTAGCCACATTAGCGGTCATGTTTGCCATGCGCTGGCAGATGGCACTGGTGGCGTTGGCACTGTTGCCGGTAATGACGTTCATCAGTATGAAGCTGCGACCGAGACTCTGGGGACTGTTTGGCCGCCGTCACAGAAGGGAACGCACGGTAAACAGTAACGTGAATGATAATCTGACGGGTGCGCGTGTAGTAAAGGCATTCGGACAGCAGGAAAACGAAACAGAGCGTTTTGAAAAGGTCAGCCGGAAGCTTTCTGAGGCGGAGATCGATATTGTAACGTATGACAGCAAATTTTCGGCGGTTTATTCCGGGGCAGAGGAGTTGATTAAGATTGCTATCTGGCTGCTTGGCGTTTTGTTCGTTCTTGGAACGGAATATTTTGAAGTCGGTATGCTTTTAACCTTTACCGGGTATGTAGGTCAGCTGCACGGACCGATTCAATTTTTTTCGCGTTTTGTATATAACTGGTCGGACAGTATGAACAGTGCTTCGCGTATGTTTGAGATTCTGGACGCAGTTCCGGAAATTATAGAGAAGGAGCAGGCGCTGCGTCTGGAGGAGCCGTCCGGAGAAATCGTATTGGAGCATGTTACGTTTGGTTATGAAATCAGTAAACCGGTTTTAAAGGATATTACCTTACATATTAAGTCTGGTGAAATGCTTGGCATTGTCGGACGCTCCGGTGCAGGAAAGACCACCCTGGTAAATCTGATTTCCCGTATGTACGACCCACAGGAGGGACAGATTTATATGGAT
>CAZCON010000449.1:0-1185 GCA_964500085.1 uncultured Lachnospiraceae bacterium | reverse complement strand
ACAGCTGCTGTGCCAGACCGAGCTCTCCGTTTTCCGTAATCTGCTTTGCGTACTCCTGATACATCATATCGCCAAAGTAAGACAGATAGTCATTTTCCTCCTCTTCACTATCGGTCATGGTTTCCTTCATCTGCTTCATCACCTTTTCCATCAGATATGCTTCAAACTCCTTGCATACCTCCAGCATTTCTTCGTCCGTAGACTCACCATTCTCAATCTCCGATAGCTTATTTTTCAGACTGCTTGTCTTATTTTCGTTGGAGCTGCTTTTCAGCTGGGAATAAATATAATCCGTTGTCAGTCCAATACTCATAAGCTCCTCCTGTCGTATCTCTATGTATTACATAGCCTCAGGCTGCCTGCCGTCAGCCGCGTAAATTATTTGCCTGCTGCAGCATCTGGTCTGATGCCGTAATTACCTTGGAATTCATTTCGTAGGCACGCTGTGCTACAATCAGATTTACAATCTCATCCACCGTCTGTACGTTAGAGGCTTCCAGATATCCGGAGCGAATCGTACTGCGCTTCAGGGCATCGTCCTCCACCTCCATCCGCGGCTCGCCCGAAGCTGCCGTTTCCTGATACATGCTGCCGGAAATCTTTTCAAGTCCTGACGGATTGTTAAACTGGACAATTCCAAGCTGGGCAAGCTCCTTATGAGAAGTATCATACCGAACCGTGCCGTCTGCTGCTGTGTTTTTCGTCTGTACCTCTTCTATCAGCCTTCCATCCACATCAATGGACAGCTTAGAAATATCCGTTTCTGCCGAAAGTACAATTGGCGAACCGGAAGTGTTGAGCAACGGATAGCCCTCCGAATTCGTAAGTGCCAGGCCACCGGAGGCTATTGCAAATACCAGCGAACCGTTTCTTGTATAAGCCGTCTCTCCGCCCGGCATCTGTACGGAAAAGAAACCCTCACCGTCAATCGCCAAATCCGTCGGATTCTCCGTAGCATTTAAATTTCCCTGCTTAAAACGGGAGGTAATCGCACCGGTTCTCACACCGGAGCCCACCTGACCGATAACCGGCTTCGGGTCTCCGTTATTGTCGGTAGTTTCGGTCTGAAGCTTTTGATAAAGCAACGAGCGAAACTCCACCGTCTCTTTTTTATAGCCAACCGTATTTACATTGGCAAGATTATTCGAAATGGTATCAACATTGGTCTGCTGTGCAATCATTCCT
>CAZCON010000448.1:0-1202 GCA_964500085.1 uncultured Lachnospiraceae bacterium | reverse complement strand
CTGTAAGTCCCCGCAGCAGATGTTTGGTGCTGTATTAAAGACCTACTATGCAGAGAAGGAAGGCATCGACGCAAAGGATATCGTATCTGTCAGCGTAATGCCGTGTACCGCTAAGAAGTTTGAAATCGGTCGTGATGACCAGAACGCAGCAGGCGTTGCTGATGTTGATATTTCCATCACCACCAGAGAGCTTGCAAGACTGATTAAGCGTCTTGGCATTGTATTCAACGACCTTCCGGAGGAAGAGTTTGACTCTCCGTTAGGCTCCGGCTCCGGTGCTGCCGTTATCTTCGGTGCAACCGGCGGTGTTATGGAGGCAGCGCTTCGTACCGCAGTTTGGAAGCTGACCGGCGAGAAGGATGGTTCCCCGATTGAGTTTACCGAGGTACGTGGTACAGAGGGCATCAAGGAAGCTACCTATGAGGTTGCCGGCATGAAGGTAAACGTAGCAGTTGCTTCCGGCTTAAAGAATGCGAAGGAGCTTCTTACAAAGGTAAAGAACGGCGAAGCAAATTATCACTTCATCGAAATCATGGGCTGCCCGGGCGGCTGCGTAAACGGTGGCGGTCAGCCGCAGGTTGACGCTTCTGTTCGCAACTTCACGGATATCCGTGCGGTACGCGCAAAGGCTCTCTACGATTACGATGCAGCAAATACGCTCCGCTTCTCCCACGAGAATCCGGATGTAAAGGAGCTTTACAAGAGCTATCTTGGTGAGCCTGGCAGCCATAAGGCACACGAGATTCTCCATACGACCTATGTAAAGAGAAAGATTCATACTCTGTAAGGTTTCGCCTTTTGAGGTTTCTGAGAGACCGCGCAATGCGCGGTCTCTTTTTTCATTCTGCTTTCACATACGCTCACATAAGACACCACTCAAACAAAGCCCTCCTACTCTCCATATTATCCACAGTTAGAATTGACAACAAAACAGCCATGTATTATAATAATAAATGAACATTCGGATAAAAGAAGGGAGTGGATTGTTTTCATGCGGATGCTATGCACAGAACGGACTGTATGACACCGGAATTGCTGCTTTCTCTAAGGCATGTGATATGTCAAAGGCTTCCTTATATACTTATTTTGAAGATATTGACGACCTGATTATCCAATCGGCAGCGCACTGTATGTCGAAAGTAGCAGCTGATTTTTATTCTGATTCGTGCCTGCGTACATTATGCTTTGTTTGAGGATGAATA
>CAZCON010000447.1:0-1206 GCA_964500085.1 uncultured Lachnospiraceae bacterium | reverse complement strand
AAATAGAAGCAATATTTTTTAGCCACAAGTGTTACAAAAATGCTTGACCACAACACTTCTCATTAATTATCACATATACCTATTACCCTCAAATGTAATAGCCCTTTCTTTAACACTTACAACGAATCAGCGTAAACAAAAAAACACATTTTGACCTGTTCACATAAATCATCATCTACAATCACTCAACTATCGCTTGCGCATCATATAAACTCCTATAAAAATCATTTGAATTATGCAAAAACTCATGTTTGCCATCCCCAACCAAATGAGACTCGTTAAAAACAAGGATACGACTACTAAACTTACTACTACTCATCCTATGCGAAACGAAGATAACCGTTTTATTATCACTCATCTTTTTTATCATTTGATAAAACTCATACTCTGCCTTTGGATCAAGCGCCGAACTCGGTTCATCTAAAACAATGGCAGAAGTATCTCTATTTATAACTCTAGCTATTGCTAATCTTAACTTCTCGCCACCCGAAAAGTCCACTCCATCCGCCGAAAAGTTTGATACAATTGTATCATCATACTCCTTAAGTTTTTCAAGTCTGTTCTGTAACCCTACACTAGCATATAAGTTCTTAATGTCTCTACTTCCTTCACGCTTCTCTTGCAGTGTAACATTCTCGTAAACAGAAAGCGGAAAAATATTATAATCTTGAAAAAGTACAGAATACATCCGATTTAGTTCTTCCCTCGTAAACTCATCAATGTTGATTCCATTAATCCTAATTTCTCCTTTCGAAGGATGGTATAATCCCAAAAGAAGCTTTACAAAAGTAGTCTTTCCTGCTCCATTCCTTCCTACAAGAGATATGTGCTCGTTTTTGTGTAAAACTACCGATATATCTTCTAATGCGTCTCTTTCTTGTCCTGGGTATCTAAATGACACATTAATGAACTCTATTTTTTCTATTAAAGGTCTTTCCTCTATCTCTTGCTCAGACAAATCGCTCTCATAGTTTTCACATGTAAAATCATAATAAATATCGAGGTAATTCACATACTGTTTCATGCTAATATATGAGCCCGTTATATTTTCGACCGCCTTAGACAAATAATTAATTCCACCAATGTATAAAGAAAACTCCGGAATCAAAATATATCCCTTTAACAATTTTATAACCAAGTAACCGTAGATGATTGCATCATTAATAGCCTTCACAAGAAAAAAACATAAGTCAAGAAACGTATGAT
>CAZCON010000446.1:0-1212 GCA_964500085.1 uncultured Lachnospiraceae bacterium | reverse complement strand
GATGAGTCCCTTGTAGTTTAGCTTTGCATCACTGTAATCCCAGGGGCAGGCATTATATTTTTTTAAAAAGCTGCCGCTGATAAATTCGCAGAAAAAGATGCCAAAGGCATATACGGAGCCCCGCAGATAGGCAGGCTTTGTTTTCAGTTTATTGTAAACGGATGGAATGAAAGCGGCAAGACCGTAGATAGGGAACATCCAGACGGAGGTACGGCAGAACAGTCTGGGGTCTTTTGAGGGCTTTCGCAGAGAGTCGAGTCCGGTCCAAAAACACTCCATACACCAGCCTAACAGTCCGCAGCGGCAAAAATTGACACCAAAGCGTTTGGCTGACGGAAGGGAAAGATGTCGCATAAAAAAACCTCCTTTTAGGATTGCTTGCCATAGTATTTGCAGAGGGCAGGCAGACTATACGGGAGGTTTTATTTTCCACTGTTTTTAACGGTATACCGTGAAATGCTGATCGGATAACAGAAGGGAAGCGCGCTCCAGAGAGGCTCTGTCATAAAACTCAATGCGGAGGGCACCTTGTTCATAGACCCGGTTATGAACAATGCCAATATTTTTCATGCTGATGCCGTGACTGGCAAGAATGGTAGCAAAGGTGGCAATTGCACCAGCTTCGTCCCGAAGGTCCGCATGAAGCACAAAGGATTCCGGAAGCACTCCCTTCTGTTCCTGCAGAGTACTGCGAAATTCTCCGGCATTGGCAAAAAATGAGGTTATGGCATTTTTATCTTTTGCGGCAAGAGCCTGCTCTGCTTCCTGTAGCAGAACGATATAGCGGCGCAGTACCGGAAGTACGGCAGCAGTGTTTGCTGATAAAATACTTTCCCAAAGGGTGGGAGAGGAGGAAGCAATCCGGGTAATATCCTTAAAACCTCCGGCTGCAAGCAGACGCATGGTATCTGCGTCCTCTGAGGTACGCACCAAATTAACAAGCTGTGCGGCAATGATATGAGGAACATGACTGATGGCAGCAACTGCGGCATCGTGTTCCGAAGGCGACAGGCTTACCGGAATTGATTTCACCTGTCGGATTAATGAAATCAGGCGATTGGAACGCTCGTCCGGACAGTCGCTGTCAGTAGTGACAACATAATAGGCATTCTCCAGGAGAAGAGAATTGCTGTTTTCAAAGCCGGTGCGCTCCGAACCTGTCATGGGATGTCCGCCGATAAATTGGGAAGAAAGGCCGGCTTCCTTTGCGGC
>CAZCON010000445.1:0-1214 GCA_964500085.1 uncultured Lachnospiraceae bacterium | reverse complement strand
CGCTGCTTGTGATGAAGCAGCTGGAAACGTATGCGAAGGAATATGCTTCCGGAATATACGGAGAAAAGACCTATCAGGAAATTTTTTCAGAGGTGGCGCTTGTGGTAGTGCCGATGACAAACCCGGATGGCGTTTCTGTCAGCCAGCTGGGTACGGAAAGTATTCGTTCAGAGGAGCTGCGTGCGCTGGTGGAAGGCTTTTATGAAAGAGATGGAGCCGGAGTAACAAGAGGGTATTTTTATAGGCGCTATAAGGCAAATGCGAGAGGCGTGGATTTGAACCGGAATTTTGCATACGGCTGGGAAGAATTTGGCGGTGCAGCTGTCCCGGCGGCAGACCGTTATAAGGGAACAGCTCCGGGTTCAGAGCCAGAGACACAGGTGTTGATGCAACTGACAGAACGGGAGCCGGTAATCGCAGCAATCAGCTATCATGCGACCGGTTCGGTGCTTTATTGGGATTTTGGACAGACCGGAGAAATCCGCAGAAGGTGTTTTTCTCTTGTAGAGACAGTGCATGAGCTGACAGGCTATCGTATTGTATATGCAGAGTCGGAAAAGCAGGATGAAGCAGGATATTGTGAATGGGCAGTCGGAGTGAAGGACATTCCGGAGGTGACAATTGAAATAGGTACGGTGGCGGCACCGTTGCCAATCAGTCAGTTTGAAAATATTTTTGCTCAAAATAAAAATGTACCTGTGGCGGTAGCAGAGCTGGGGATGAGAAATAAGGAAAAATGACGAAATAAAAAGGAGACGGAACAGGATGAAAAAGAGGACAAAGGGAATCATCGCAGTAACAGGCGTTCTTTTTCTGCTGGTCTGTGTGGCTGCGCTGCTATTTTTAAAAAAAGTGCGGGCTGCGGGCGGGGTGCGCTATTTGTATAATCTGGAGCATGATACGGAAGGACTGGTTTCCACGGAGTATTTTCCAGAGGGGCTGCAGAATGCCGCAAAGCTGCCGGAAAGCACGGCACAGACCGCTCCGGTGGTGCTTGGAATCCGGCAGAAGCTGCGCTTTGAACAGGATGGCAGCCTTCTGGTGGCAGAGGATGAGAAGAATTATGTAAGAGAGGAAGCCATTGCTTTTTATGGCAAACTGGTTACCGGTACGGCAGAGGGTCTGTTTACCTTCCGCGGAAATTATCATAGAACCGGCGCCTCCTATGGCGTGGCGAAGATAACAAAGGAGCAGTTTTCCAAAAGCTACTGGAC
>CAZCON010000444.1:0-1224 GCA_964500085.1 uncultured Lachnospiraceae bacterium | reverse complement strand
GAAAAGAAACCGCCGGCTTTTGCCGGTAAGGGTGGAATGGCGGTGTAAGAGACCACCGCTCTCACGGTAACGCGAGAGGCTGTGTAAACCCCACTCGGAGCAAGACGAAACAGAAAGCGATACGGCGGCCCGCCGTGCTTTCGGGTACGTCGCGTTTCGCGCCTTGGCGCGAAGGAGCTGTATGGTAACGTACAGTCAAGATAGATGACCATTTGATACAGAACCCGGCTTATAGTGCTACTCTTTTAAAGATGAAGAAACAGTCAAATTTTCTTTTGAAGATTTTGCAGAGGTCTGCAGGAACTTCAAAAGAAAATTTGACTGTTTTTTTATAGGAATACCGCGTTGCGACGGCGTGTGAGTTTGCAGGCGGATTCTTTGCCGGGACGGGAATTAAGGACGGGCAACGGCTTCTCCCAGCCTTGCTGACAGCACTACGCGCTCGTACAACGCCTGATATTCCGTTTCTGACAGACTATCCACGTAATTTCTTGCAAACTTCTTTTTTATTCCCTGCTGATTTAAAAAATCAGCGGCTTTATTATAAGCCACGGCTGCCTCCTCCTCGGAGGCGTATCTTCCTATAATATAGTCGCCGTTGATATGAATTTTGGCAAGGTAGAGCGTTCGCCCTTTCTTTTGCTCCTCGCTGACACCAAAATAGCAGTTAATAAGCTCCAGGTTGCCGTAACGAAAGTCTGTGGAGTCGCCGTTGACAAAACGATAGTCTCTACCTTCCACGGCATAGCTTTTGATGCCGTAACGGGAGGTTAGGGTGACCTGCATACCGTAATCAGCGACAAACAGATGCCCTCCGCGCTTCATGATTTTGTGGTGCGAATAATAGAATAAATCATCGGCATCAAATTTTAACTGAGTTTCTTCGTTATAATGATAGACAAAGTAACGGCGATAGAGGTAAATCGGCGTTTTAAAGTAGATACCGTTATCTCTGAGATTTAAGAGAACGACCCATTTCTCGTAGGAAAGAGGGCGGCCTGCGGCGGCATAATCCTCCAGAGAAAGCAGATGCCCCTCGGAAGAACGCATCAGAAGCTCTGCGGTAAGATAGGCGCGATGCGCCCCTTCTTTTGTCGAAAAGCTGCCGAGGCTGATATGCTTTCCGTGGTAGGTGAAGGAGGCACGGTAGGAGCAGGTGCCGTCCTTTTTTGTCGTTTCATATACACCAGTGCTCATAAATTCTCCTCATCTGTGCATTCTGAT
>CAZCON010000443.1:0-1226 GCA_964500085.1 uncultured Lachnospiraceae bacterium | reverse complement strand
CTAAAACATCCTTTTCCAGAAGTTACTATATCACCATCAAATACTTCCGCAATGCCACCGATACATCCGTCGTTTAAATGTGGAATAAATCTATTTACAATTTCTTGCAATTCTTGTTTTAATGTTTTTGAATTTTGATAAACTTTTGCATATCCATCGATATATCCACCAATTAAGAATCCCCATGTTGTTCCCATATGATATGCATAATCACGATTATCTAAACTACCTGTATATTTAGGTTTGAATTCTTTATCAGTTATTGCAAGTGATCTTAAGCCATAGATGTTATATAATTCTTTTGTAATTGTTTCAAAAATTATTTTTTGATATTTTTCTTCTAAAACATTAAATGGTAGACTATAGATAAATACTTGATTTGGTCTTATTTTTTGATCATTTTTATCTACAACATCAAATAATGATTTTGTTATTGGATTATAGAATTTTTTGTTGAAATTTTCTTTTACTTTTTCTGCAAGTTTTTTATATGATTCATCATAACATTCGAATTCTTTTGAAAAATAATCCATTGTCATTAAAGCATTATACCATAATGCATTAATTTCTACAGGTTTACCATGCCTTGGTGTCACCGCAACACCATGTGTTCTTACATCCATCCATGTGATTTGATCTTGGTCTGAGCCTGCCATAATTAAACAATCGTCATCCATTTTAATCGAAAAATCTGTTCCATTTTTATAATTTTTAATGATTTCTTTTAACACTGGATAAATTTTTTCTTTAATAAATTCTAAGTCATTTGTGTATTTTGCGTAATTGTACGCCGCAAAAAAATACCATAAAGACGCATCAACTGTATTATAAATTGGTTGGCTTCCATCATCGGGAAACATATTGGGAATTAAGCCGTTTTTTTCATATAAGGCGAAAGACTCTAAAATTTGTTTCGCATAATCGAATCTTCTTGGTACTAAGGTAATTCCTGTATAAGCAATCATTGTGTCACGTCCCCAATCGGTAAACCACGGAAAGCCTGCCATAATTGTTTCTTTTTTGGTGGATGCGCGATAAGCTAAAAACTTATCACTCGCGATTATTAAATCTTTTCCAAGGGGATCGGTGATATTTGCATTTTTAATAATTTGTTTGATTCTTAATATTTCATCGTTGATAATTGTTGATGTTTGATAAGTTTCTTGATCATTTACTTTGATGATTATTTTTATTGTGGTAGAGCCTTTTTTAAAGTTGATTTTAAT
>CAZCON010000442.1:0-1229 GCA_964500085.1 uncultured Lachnospiraceae bacterium | reverse complement strand
GTTATAGAGAGAATTTGGTTGGTGTAAAAATTCCTTATTGTAAGTTTTTATTTTGGGCTCTAATGATGTGAAAAGAGGAAATGCTTTTTCGTTTATTCATGCGTTAAATGAATTAGAGGATTTTAATATTATATATATTAAAATTGAACTTTCGGTGGTACCACGTTATTTTAAAAATTGACGTCCTTAAGAATTATTCTTAAGGGCTTTTTGTTTATTTAGGAGGTTATAAAAATTGAAAACTATAGTTTCTGGTATTCAACCAAGTGGGGCGCTTACACTTGGAAATTATTTAGGCGCAATGAAAAATTTTGTGGAATTGCAAAATAGTTTAGAAGATACTGAATTTTATATATTTATTGCGGACTTACATGCAATTACAGTTCCTAAAAATCCAACAGAACTTCGTAAAAGTATTAAGAGTTTAGCCGCATTATATTTAGCAAGTGGATTAGATCCTGAAAAAGTTACTTTATTTATTCAATCAGAAGTAACAGCTCATGCGCAAATGGGTTATGCCTTACAAACAATTACTTATATTGGTGAACTTGAAAGAATGACACAATATAAAGATAAAAAAGTTAAACAAGTTGCAGGTGTATCTAGTGCTTTACTTACATATCCTGTTTTAATGGCTGGAGATATTCTTTTATATAATGCGGACGCAGTTCCAGTGGGTGTTGATCAGATGCAACATTTAGAATTAACAAGAACAATTGCAGAACGTTTTAATAATCGTTACAGTAATACATTTAAGATTCCTGAAGGTTTACTTGTTAAGAATGGTTCTAAAATTATGAGTTTAACTGATCCAACTAAGAAAATGTCTAAATCAGATCCTAATGAAAAATCATGTATTTATTTACTTGATTCTAGTGATGTAATTAGAAAGAAAATTGCATCAAGCGTTACTGATTGTGATGGAATTATTAAATATGATCCAGTAAATAAGCCAGGTATTTCTAATTTATTAGTTATTTTATCAGCTTGTTCTAATAAATCAATTGAAGTCTTAGAAAATGAATTATTTGGCTTAAATTACGCCGAATTTAAAAAGATTGTAGCTGATGCGGTAATTAATACTTTAGAGCCAATTCAAAAGAAATATTATGAATATTTAAATAGTGATAAGTTAGATGAAATTTTAAATAATGGACGTGATAAAGCAAATTACGTCACAAATAAAATGATTAGAAAAGTATATCATAAAATTGGACTAGGCAGGTATT
>CAZCON010000441.1:0-1233 GCA_964500085.1 uncultured Lachnospiraceae bacterium | reverse complement strand
GTAATACATGCTCCAAAAAAGCAGTCCGGTTCTCTTCCTCAAACAAAAGAGCCTCTTTTTCCGCGCCAAGTGTAGAATAAAACGGCAGATAGGTTTTCATAAAACGGGCATCCGGCAGATACAACTCCGTATCACGCAAGAGCAGGGAACCATCTGCCGTGAGCGGCACTACCCGCTCCTGTTCCCTGTAATTCATGGTAACAAAGTTGTCCTGCAGGGAAATATCATATTCTATGACAGGATTCCCTTTTACATAACGCACATTTTCAAGCTCTGCTCCGGATAGCTTTAATGTAATGGCAAGTCCGTTACTAATCCGCAACAGCTTGCACAGCAGGGAACGGTTGAGGGTGATTTTCGCCTTTTGAAACAGCTGGGTACTGTTTTTACCGTCCAACACCTCCAGAACCTCCACATAGGTCAGCAGTTCCTGCAAAAAGCGCTCCGAATCACAATCAAAGCTGCATTCTGCCGGCTGATAGCAAAATTCCTTTCCCAAAAGAATCTCTTTGTTTTCCTTGTAATCCAGCAAGAAACGCTTCAGCATCTGTACCCGGTATAATCTGGTGTTCCCGACCCTGAGTGACAAATATACCGGATCGGCATCGCTGCGAAGCATCCCCGGAATTTCAATATACGGCTCTACATGGAACACATCCTTATCATACTGCGGCTCCTCTGCATTCACAAAATAACGGATTACCCGTTCTGCCCGATAATCCCCAGAAGGAAACGTGCCATTCTTTCTGCTTTTCTGCTCCTGATACTGCTGCAAATACAATAAGCAGGCAACCGTATGCTTGCAGGCTCCTTTCTGTATATACATGGCAGGACAATTACAGGTACATTCCAAATCCTGATCCCTTGTCTCCTCCACAGTTACACGATAGGTCTGCTTCCCCTGTACGTTAAAGGTATACTGCTTTTTATTTTTTGAGCAAGAGGCATGAATAACCCGTTTTTCCTTAAAATAAGTCAGCCCGCGCTGAAATACCACCTCATCGGCGGCAAGATTCTGAATTTTGCTTCTGCTCAACTGTATCATCGTTTCACCTCTCAAAAAACAAGGAATTTCCGTATTTCCGTAACAACTTATTATAACACCATTTTCTTTTTTTTTCAAATTTTTGAAGATACTTCTTGCAATTTCTTTTCTGCCGTATTAAAATTAAGCGCGCGCAAAGGAGGATTTTTCAAATGAAGCCAAAAATATTTAGTGTTATGAAGCACTAC
>CAZCON010000440.1:0-1245 GCA_964500085.1 uncultured Lachnospiraceae bacterium | reverse complement strand
AGACGGCAATGATGACAGTGATAGTGTACAGATTACGGTAATTGCTACCGGTCTTCAGGAAAATACAGCCAATCCGAAGGACAATCGTTTTGGCGCAGGCTTTAACGCAGGAAATGCCGCACCGGCAGCGAAGCCGAGTGTTGCAGTACCGAGCTTCTTAAATCGAAGCGGCTTTACGCCGGGTGGAACCAACACTGCATCGGTGCAGAATGATCGTGCAATGGAGCAGTTTGATTATAAGTTTGATCCAAATGCGGTACGTTCAAAGGCACAGACAGAGTACAAGCCGGCAGGCGGAGCTGCGCCGTATACGTCGCGTGGGAATTCCATGTTTGCAAAACCGGCAGATAATATGGGCGATAGCAAGGACGAGATAAAGATTCCGCCGTTTATCCAGAATTATTCTGCAAAGAAGAAATAACAGGCCGTTTGTAGAGGCTGCGTTTTTAGAGCGCAGTCTCTTTTTTTGTACCTTTTTGTCGTATTCTGCGGCTAAAATTGTAAAAAATCCCCAACAATTTACAAAAAATGGAAATGATATATGCTATACTAGGTTCAGATAGAACAAAGGGAGGTGTAGAACTGTTAAAATCTATCTGGACAGTTACATAGCAGCAGGGTTCTGGTTGCATTTGCTGTGTCTGCTGCTTGCAGGTTCGGTTGGAGAAAAACGGTACAAACCGTTTAGAATACGGAGACTGGTTCTTTCAGCATTCCTTTGTGCGGGTGCGGATGCTGCAGTTCTTGTTCTGGGACATCGCGTTGCGGAACAGTGGATGCTTCTGTTTTTTGGGGCTGCGTTTTCAGGCATACTGTTCGGGGCATGGATTGCATTTGGAAGAAAACGGCTTTTACAGAACAGTGTGCTGCTGTTTGCGGTTACGGTGCTTTTGTCCGGCTTTCTTGCACTGCTGCCGGTCAGGAACACGGGGGTGCTTTGTATGGCAGGCAGCATTCTTCTTCCGATTCTGAGAGCGGGCGGAGCGGCGTTGTTTCGGGCAAAACAGACGGGAGCATCCATTTATGAAACAACGCTTGTGAAAGGAACCGAAGAACAGCACTTTGCGGCACTGATGGATACCGGAAACCGCCTCCGTCTCTATGGAAGCCGGATTCCGGTGGTACTGGTAGATGAAACTTATCTCGCAGGATGGATTACGGAAGCAAAAGAGAAAGCACCACAAAAGCTGGTGCTTCTGCCCTATAAGGGTGTTGGGGGAAGGGGACTGTTGCATGGAGTAAGGG
>CAZCON010000439.1:0-1246 GCA_964500085.1 uncultured Lachnospiraceae bacterium | reverse complement strand
TTGACAAAGAGTTGACGTCGATCATCAAGAACGGTTTTGCCGTTTTGTATATCATCGCCCGACGGCTTATCAAATACAGCGAAGAAAAAGGCTACTTGGTCGGCTCACGCGGCTCGGTCGGCTCGTCGTTTGTCGCAACGATGGCGGGCATTACCGAAGTCAATCCCCTACCGCCCCATTACCGTTGCACAAAATGCAAATATTCGGAATTTATCACCGACGGTTCGATCGGTTCGGGATTTGACCTGTCCGACCGCGATTGCCCGAAATGCGGCGCGAAAAATATGCTCCACGACGGCCATGACATACCGTTTGAAACGTTTCTCGGATTTAACGGCGATAAATCACCCGATATCGACCTAAACTTTTCGGGCGATGTCCAAGGCGAATGTCACAAATATACCGAAGTGCTGTTCGGTGCGGAAAACGTGTTCCGTGCGGGAACGCTCGGCACGCTTGCCGAGAAAACCGCTTACGGCTATGTCAAGAAGTATTCGGAAGAACGCGGCGTCGTCCTCAACAAAGCCGAAGAAACACGACTTTCGTCGGGCTGTGAGGGCGTAAAACGCACAACGGGGCAACATCCGGGCGGAATTATCGTTATTCCGAAAGAATACACGGTCTACGATTTCACACCGATTCAGCACCCCGCCGACGATCCCAATTCGAACATTATCACGACCCACTTTGCATTCGAATATCTGCACGACACGATTTTGAAGCTCGACATGCTCGGGCACGATGTGCCGACCAAATATCGCATGCTTGAGCGGTATTCCGGTCGTAACATACTGGATACTCCCCTATCCGATCCCGACGTCATGGAGCTCTTTGCCTCAACCAAATCGCTCGGCGTGCGTCCCGAGGATATTAACAGTCCAGTCGGAACGTTCGGATTGCCCGAATTCGGCACCAAATTCGTGCGCCAAATGATCGTTGATTCGAAACCGAAGAACTTTTCGGACCTGTTGCAGATTTCGGGGTTGTCACACGGCACCGACGTATGGCTCGGCAATGCGCAAGACTTGATCAAAGAGGGCATTTGCGACATTTCCGAAGTTATCGGAACGCGCGACAACATCATGGTTTATTTGATCTATCACGGCATGGACAAGAGTATGTCGTTTAAGATCATGGAAGATGTGCGAAAAGGGCGCGGATTGAAGCCCGAATACGAAGAAGCGATGGTCGCGCAAGGGATTCCCGAATGGTATATCGGGTCATGCAGGAAGATCAAATATATGTT
>CAZCON010000438.1:0-1258 GCA_964500085.1 uncultured Lachnospiraceae bacterium | reverse complement strand
GGAACGAATCTGTGTAGCGACCATACCTTTGTAAATGGCGTTTGTACCGCTTGCGGTGCAAAAAATACCTTCGGAACCGAGGGCTTGCAGTTTGCTTATGATACTGCCCTTGACAGCTACTATATTTTCGGGTATAGCGGTACGGCAACCGAGGTGGTAATCCCGTACTTTTATGACGATGGCACGAAAGGCGTAAAGCCGGTTACGAAAATTGGTAGTCCCGCGTTTGAGGAGAAAACAGGCATAACGAGCGTAGTCATTCCGGACTCTGTAACCACCATCAATGGTTCTGCGTTTTCCGGCTGTACGGCGCTTACGGAGATAACGGTGCCGGACTCCGTGTATGTGGTGGGAACGAAGGCGTTTGAGAACACTCCGTATCTGGAGGCACAGGCGGACGGACCGGTGTATGTCGGCAAGGCGCTTTATACCTATAAGGGTACGATACCGGAGAACTATGCGCTTGACATTAAGGAGGGTACGAAGGGAGTCGCTGAGGGAGCGTTCAGTTACCACAATGGTATTAGAAGCAATGGCAACATAACGTCTGTTAGTATGCCGGCCTCGCTGGTATGGATAGGTTATCGCGCATTTCAGTGTTGTGGCGGTTTGAACGCGATTACGCTTGGAGAAAATGTTACTTATATCGGAAACTACGCATTTGATAGATGTTCGGGCGCCGAAACGATTACGCTGGGCGCAAAGGTGGAGACCATCGGAACCCAGGCATTTGTTGACTGTGACAAAGCAACGGAACTTACGATTCCTGCCAGTGTGAAAACCATAGGCCAGTCTGCATTTTACGATATGAATAACCTTCAGAGTGTTACCATAGAGGGAACGGGTCTGGAGAGTCTTGATAGGTATGCATTTGGTTACTGTGCCACATTGACCTCCATTACGTTTGAAAGAACGCTTGCAGAGCTAAAGGCCATAAGCAAAGCTGCTTGGTTTCAAAACAGTCCGAACGCCGTGGTGACCTATACGGACGGGCAGTCTAAGGTGCACTACGACGCAGTACCCGCTACCTGTACCACGGCAGGCAATAGCGAGTACTGGTATAATTTCCTAGACGGCAGGAACTATTCTGATGAGTGGCTTAAGAACATCATCACGGGCGACGTTGTGCTGCCGGCGGGCTGCGTTGATACCGACAAAGACCATCTGTGCGACCGCTGCGATACGAGGCTGACAGAGTGTACGGATACCGACAAAGACCATCTGTGCGACCGCTGCGATACGAGGCTGACAGAGTGTA
>CAZCON010000437.1:0-1271 GCA_964500085.1 uncultured Lachnospiraceae bacterium | reverse complement strand
GGTAGATACAGCGGATTCCTTCAGCCACAACCTGAAGAAGAACGGCGTGTTTTATCCGCTCAACGATGTGCCGGGGGTACAGGAGTATCTGGACGCGTGCTTTCCATATGTAAAGGATGCAGCCACAGATGAGGACGGAAACATTTGGATGCTTCCGATAGAAGTGAATCTGCCGGGAATTGTGGTAAATGAGAATATTGCAAAGGACGATGTGTTTTTGATGAACAACCGCATGAGCCACGAGGATTATTTTTCTGCCTTCAGGGCATTGGGACAGGAGGACCGTTCTAAAATAGCCATGCCGCAGATTGCGTTTTTTGTGGAAGCACTCCGGCAGTATTTTGCAGAAAATACCTCAGTGGATACGGAAAAATTTCGAAAATTGATGCACACGTTTTCGGAGTATTGGGAAGACCTACAGAATAGCAGAAGTGCAGACTATACCGAGATGTGGCACCAGCATGTAACATATGGAACGGATTACAATGCCTACTATATCACCCAGATGGGAGAAAACGCACGGGTATATGAAGTCCCGAAGGTCTCTGCTGATAGCAAAAATGTGGGCACCTGCCTGTTCCTTGCGGTGAATCCGTATTCCGACAATCCGGACGCGACCTTAGATTATATCGCTTCCTGGATTGCCTATACCATGGAGCGTGAGGACGTACCGCTGTTTTTTAAGAACAGAGCGGCAGGGGACTCTGTGTATGAGAGTTCTTTATATGAGCTGTATCAAAACGGAGAAATTGGTTTTACCCTGGAGGAGGATATTTATGCGGGGTATGAGGCAGTACTGGAGGATAGTTCGAAGCTGGAGGCGTATATTGAGGAGACGGAACGAAAGCTAAAGATTTATCTGAATGAGTGATAAAAACAAAGGTTTAAAAAAACAAAGTCGTGTAAACATGGAAAGAAAATTGTACATGCTTGTGGGGACAATAGCGGAAAATTATGGGCTGTATTGTTTCTGACATCTCAAAAATTCCAGAAAAACATGTTGACAAGACAGGACTTCTGGTATATTCTATGGATATATAGTAAGTATTGTGATAGAGGCGCATTGATTATCAGTACACTGCGGGATATGGCAGGACGTAGAGGAACGCAGTGGAAAGGATGAGATGCCGAAGTGAGTGAGCTGCCTGAAAATCACTTGCTGGGTTCGAGGTTAACAGCCGCGAAACTGTCATCATTTATTTGATGGAGGGCTATCGAAGAAATCTTCGCACCGGGCGACCGGTAGCGGAGTCTTGCCGAATAAGGTATTC
>CAZCON010000436.1:0-1271 GCA_964500085.1 uncultured Lachnospiraceae bacterium | reverse complement strand
GAACAGGGCGCAGGTCTTATTTATACGGAAATGGTAAGTGCAAAGGGTGTTTATTATAATAACAGAAACACAAAAACGCTGTTAGAGACGGCAGAAGAGGAACGACCGGTAGCATTACAGCTGTTTGGGGAAAATGCTGAAATTATGAGCGAGGTGGCAAGACGGATTGAGGAATTGCCGTTTGATATTCTGGATATTAACATGGGATGTCCGGTGCCGAAGGTGGTAAATAACGGCGAGGGGTCGGCGCTGATGAAAAATCCGAAGAAGGCGGGCGAGATTATTGAGACCATAGTAAAGGCTGTCAAGAAACCGGTGACGGTAAAAATCCGGAAAGGGTTTGGTCGCGAGGAGGCTAACGCACCGGAGCTTGCCTATATCGCACAGGAGTGTGGCGCAGCGGCAGTAGCGGTTCATGGACGAACCAGAGAGCAGTATTATAGTGGCAGCGCGGACTGGAATGTGATAAAACAGGTAAAGGAAACCGTGAAAATTCCGGTAATCGGAAATGGTGACATTTTTACACCGGAGGATGCGAAACGGATGCTTGAGATAACGGGCTGTGATGGTTTGATGCTTGCCAGAGGAGTGCAGGGAGACCCGTGGCTGTTTCGAAGAGTAGAGCATTATCTGGAAACCGGAGAACTGCTTTCAAAGCCGCCAATATCGGATTTGACTGAGACGATTCTGCGGCATGCAAGGATGCAGCTTGAGTTTAAGGGAGAGTATCTTGGCATGCGGGAAATGCGAAAGCATGTTGCATGGTATACGACGGGTTATCCGCATTCGGCAAAGCTCAGGGTCAGGATTAATGCGGTGGAAACCATGAAGGAGCTTTCGGAGCTGCTGGAAAATTATGTGGCAGAAACGGAACGGGAATTTTCGTCACAATAGGCAAATGACAGGCAGAAATAGGGAAAATCTTAGGCAGAACTGACAAAAATAAAATTGTTTTAAAATAGTAGTTGACAATTTAAAAAAAACAGTGTATGATAGCGAAAGACAAATGTTCGCGAGAGAAGAACAAACCGAGACAAAATGTTACGAAACAGAAAAGGTCAGGTTAAAACGGAGGTAGAAAATCATGGAAAAGTTAAAAGTTGGTATTTTAGGTGCAACCGGTATGGTAGGACAGAGATTTATTGCGCTGCTCGAAAACCATCCGTGGTTTGAGGTGGTAACGGTAGCGGCAAGCCCAAGAAGCGCAGGCAAGACCTATGAGGAGGCAGTGGGCGACCGTTGGAAGATGACCACGCCGATGCCGGAGGCAG
>CAZCON010000435.1:0-1277 GCA_964500085.1 uncultured Lachnospiraceae bacterium | reverse complement strand
GTTGTGACGAAGGTAATCGATATGGTGCCGGATATTCTGGATCGTTTTTCAAAGGATAAGAAGGAAAAGGATGACTTAGATCAGAAGATTAATCAGGCGGTAGAGGGAATCGAATAGCAGATAAAAAATTTGATAAAAAATTTTTTAAAATTCTTCTTGCATTCTTTCGCTTCTTCTGATAGAATAGATTTGTTTGTAGGCCATAGCCTTTAATTGATATTAAGGAGGTGCAATAGACATGGCTAGATGTGCGGTTTGCGACAAGGGAGCCCTCTTCGGTATGCAGATTAGTCATTCCAGAAGTCAGGTTTCCGGCAGAGCCAATAAGATGTGGAAGTCGAACATTAAGTCCGTTAAGGTTAAGGTTAACGGCGGCGCAAAGAAGATGTATGTTTGTACGTCTTGTTTAAGAGCTGGCAAGGTTGAGCGCGCTTAGTTAGATACCTGCATGGCGGAAAAGAATATTGGGGATTTTGCAGGACGGAGTGTTTTGCAAAGTCCCTTTTCGCGTTTTTGGAAAAATAAGGGGTTATCCGCAAAACAGACGGTATCCTGTAAGCAGAAAAAGTATAATGAGAAGTACGGAAAGAAGGGCACTGTGGAGAAAAAAAGTGATTAACATTCCCACGGCAATCCAGATTAAAATAAAGCCAATTACTTTTTTCATGAAGGTCACCCGACAGGCATTCTTATGATACGATATGTACAATTTTCTGCTTTGTGCCTGTTTTTAAAAAAAACAGGTTCACTTTTTCAGAAAAATGAGGTATACTATAATCGGTACATAGTCTGTACGCGGTTCGTTGCAGGAAACGGACAGAAGGAGGGATAGAGATGAACGCTACGATGAATACGAAGCTCGGAGATGTTATAGTAGAAAACGAGGTCATTGCAAAATATGCCGGTTCTGCTGCAATAGAGTGTTTTGGAGTCGTCGGTATGGCAGCTGTGAATGTTAAGGACGGCTTTGCGAAGCTGCTACGCAGGGAAAGTCTGAGCAGGGGAGTAAATGTATCGGTAAACGATAACAAAATCACGGTGGACTTTCACATTATTGTATCGTATGGTGTCAGCATTTCTGCCGTAGCAGATAATCTCGTCAGCAACGTGCGGTATAAAATTGAGGAGTTTTCCGGACTTCCGGTAGAAAAGATTAATATTTACGTAGAGGGTGTCAGAGTCATCGATTAGTAAAAGGTGCATGTTTATGCATGAAGGAGGATAAATGTGAGTATGAAGACAATTGATGCCGCTATGGTTCAAAAGTGCTTTCTTGC
>CAZCON010000434.1:0-1280 GCA_964500085.1 uncultured Lachnospiraceae bacterium | reverse complement strand
GGCACACATTGCCGGACTGATTGCCGGCGGCGTTCATGAAAGCCCGATTCCTTATGCACACGTTACTACCACGACCACGCATAAGACCTTACGCGGTCCGCGCGGCGGTATGATTCTTTCCTCCGCAGAGTTTGCAGAGGAGCATAAGCTCAATAAGGCGGTATTTCCGGGGATTCAGGGCGGTCCGCTGATGCACGTGATTGCGGCAAAGGCGGTTTGCTTAAAGGAGGCGCTGTCTCCGGAGTTTAAGCAGTACGCGCAGAATATTGTGACAAATGCACAGGCACTGGCACAGGGGCTGCTTTCGGAGGGCTTTCAGCTGGTATCCGGCGGTACGGACAACCACCTGATGCTGGTAGATCTGCAGAGCAAGGGCATTACCGGAAAGGAAGCAGAGAAGCTTCTTGATGCAGTTAATATTACCTGTAACAAGAATGCCATCCCGAACGATCCGGCGTCTCCGTTTGTTACCAGCGGTATCCGTCTCGGCACGGCAGCTGCCACGACCCGCGGATTAAATGCGGAGGATATGAAGCAGGTGGCAAAGGCGATTGCGCTGACGGTAGACAGGAAAGAGGCAACCGATGAGGCAAGAACCATTGTAGAGTCGATTACAAAAAAGTATCCTATGTATGAGTAGCAGACACATAAGCTAGAGTATAAGAAGCAGGAATCCCGCATGTCGGGAGAAAGGAGTACATATGGGTTTAATTCAGGCAATTAAAGGTGCGGCAACCGGTGTGCTGGCAGATTCATGGTTGGAATTTTTCTACTGTGATTCTCTGGATGACGACACCTTAATGGTAAAGGGCCAGAAAAGAGTTTCCGGCCGTTCCAGTAACACTAAGGGAGAGGACAACATTATTTCAAACGGTGCAAGAATCGCAGTCAATGAAGGACAGTGTATGCTGATTGTGGAGCAGGGCGCCGTGGTGGATGTCTGTGCAGAGCCGGGAGAATTTATTTATGATAAGTCCAGTGAGCCGTCCATCTTTTATGGAGGTCTTGGCAAGGGAATTCTGGATACCTTTAAGACCATCGGAAAGCGTTTTACCTTTGGCGGCGATACCGGAAAGGATCAGAGAGTATACTATGTTAATATCAAAGAGATTTTTAACAACAAGTACGGTACGCAGACACCGATTCAGTACCGTGTTGTGGTAGACCCGGTTTCGAGAGCGTCCATGACGTTAAGTATTCGCTGCAATGGCGAGTATACGTTTAAGATTGCAAATCCGCTGACCTTTTATCAGAAGGTAGCCGGTAACATTGAGGATGCG
>CAZCON010000433.1:0-1281 GCA_964500085.1 uncultured Lachnospiraceae bacterium | reverse complement strand
GACCTGCTGCAAGCATTGCAGAAACAAGTGCAATCGGGAAACCGGTTGCCTTGGAAGCAAGCGCGGAGGAACGGGAGGTTCTTGGGTTAATCTCAATTACAATAATACGGTCGGAAACCGGATCGTGTGCGAACTGTACGTTGGTACCGCCGATGACCTGAACGGACTCAACAATCTTATATGCCTGCTCCTGTAAACGCTTCTGGCACTCCTTAGAGATGGTAAGCATCGGAGCGGAACAGAAGGAATCACCGGTATGTACGCCAAGCGGGTCGATGTTTTCGATAAAGCAAACGGTAATCATATTGCCCTCTGCATCACGAACGATTTCAAGCTCAAGCTCTTCCCAACCAAGAATGGACTCCTCAACCAGAACCTGCCCGACTAAGCTTGCCTGTAAGCCTCTTGCACAAACCGTCTTTAATTCTTCCTTATTATAAACAAGGCCACCGCCTGCACCGCCCATGGTGTAAGCAGGACGAAGTACGACCGGATATCCTAACTTGTCGGCGATGTTAAGCGCTTCGTCAACACTGTAAGCCACCTCGCTTCGCGCCATTTCGATACCGATGGCATTCATGGACTTCTTAAACTCAATACGGTCCTCGCCACGCTCAATGGCGTCTACCTGAACACCGATTACCTGCACATGATATTTGTCCAATACGCCTGCGCTTGCAAGCTCGGAGCAAAGATTCAGACCAGACTGACCGCCGAGGTTTGGCAGCAACGCGTCCGGACGCTCTTTTGCGATAATCTGCTCCAGACGCTCTACGTTTAACGGCTCGATGTAGGTGACATCTGCGGTTTCCGGGTCTGTCATAATGGTTGCCGGGTTGGAGTTCACGAGTACGATTTCGTAACCGAGTTTTTTCAGTGCCTTACAAGCCTGTGTTCCGGAATAGTCGAATTCGCAGGCCTGTCCGATAATAATCGGACCGGAACCGATGATGAGGACTTTATGAATATCTGTTCGCTTTGGCATGGGTGTGCCCTCCTAATTTGTAGTGTACTGAATTTCTTTTTCCCTTTATTGTATAACAGAATACAAAAAAAGAAAAGAGGGAAAATAAAAAAAATGCGAAAACGGCAATCCGCACAAAAATAACCAAAAAAAGGTTTGTGAATACCGTACTTTTTACTTGTATTTTGGAGTGAGATGCGGTATAATAAGAGCGTACAGAAGAACAAAGGGCGTAGGCCTCATTTGAACTTACATAGGATGTGATCTATCCTAGGATGTTCGACACTCCCTGTTATTTTGAACCTACATTACTTTAA
>CAZCON010000432.1:0-1295 GCA_964500085.1 uncultured Lachnospiraceae bacterium | reverse complement strand
CACCTACCGATTCTATTTTATTCTACATCCCGAATAAACTGTTCTATACGATCCAAGCCTTTTTTAATCTGCTCCATGGAAATCGCATAGGACAGACGGATGTGATCGTCAAAGCCAAAATCTGCACAAGGAATAACTGCTGTCATATAATCCTCAATCAGAATCTTTGCAAGCTTTCCGACATTTCCAATCTTCTCGCCCTGATAAGACTTTTCAAGAAGCTTACTGATATCGACAAATACATAGAACGCGCCAAGCGGTTTTAACGCATCAACCAAATCCATTTTGCTGATGCGCTCATACATATAAACACGTCGCCTGTCAAACTCTTTGTTCATCTCCATTACCATATCCTGCGGTCCAAGCAATGCTTCAACCGTCGCCTTTTGTGCAATGGAGTTCGGATTTGAGGTCTGGTGACTCTGTACACTGCCCATCAGCTTCGCAATCTCTGCGGTGGAGCCTGTATAACCGATTCTCCAGCCGGTCATGGCATAGCTTTTTGCCACACCGCTGCAGGTAATGGTTCTTCTATAAATTTCATCATTTAAAGAAGCAATGCTGACAGCCTCGTTTCCTTCATAAATAAGGTTTTCATACATTTCATCCGCTACGCAGTAAATGTCTTTTTCTACAATTACCTTCGCCAATGCCTCCAGCTCCGCACGTGTATAAATCATACCGGTTGGATTATTTGGCGTATTCAAAACAACTGCCTTCGTTTTTTCCGTGCAGGCAGCCGCCAGCTGTTCTGCGGTCATCTTGTAGCTCTGCTCCTTACCGCAACGGACAATCACAGGAACGCCGTCTGCAAGACGAACAATTTCCGGATAACTAAGCCAGAACGGTGCCGGAATGATAACCTCATCTCCCGGATTCAAAATAGCAGAAAATATATTTGTTAAAGAATGCTTTCCTCCGTTACTAACCACAATCTGCTCCGGCTCGTAGTGCAGCTTATTAAAGGAAGCAAACTTTTTGCAGATTGCCTGCTTGAGTTCAACCGTACCAGATGCCGGCGTATACTTCGTAAAGCCTGCATGAATCGCACGAATAGCTGCGTCACAGATATTTTCCGGAGTATTAAAATCCGGTTCTCCTGCGCCAAAGCCGACAACATCAAGCCCCTTTGCCTTTAACTCATTCGCCTTAGCCGTAATTGCAAGTGTTGAGGAAGGCTTTACAGCCTGCGCTTTCTTAGATAACGTAAGTGCCATGTCAATCTCTCCTTCATAGTGCCGTGCGAAATGTATCATTGTATACAATCGCGCATAGTATTCTTATGTATTGTAATA
>CAZCON010000431.1:0-1298 GCA_964500085.1 uncultured Lachnospiraceae bacterium | reverse complement strand
TAGCCGTTCTCAATCTTATGCTTAAACATACCGTACTTATAACGGATACCGCAGCCGTATGCCGGATAACCGAGCGTGGAAAGGGAATCCAGAAAACACGCTGCCAGACGGCCGAGACCGCCGTTTCCGAGTGCTGCATCCGGCTCCGTATCCTCAATCACATCCGGATCAATCCCAAGCTCCTCCAGCGCTTCCCTGATTTCCTTATAAGCCTTTAAATTAATCATGCAGTTTCCAAGCGCGCGACCCATCAGAAACTCCATGGACAAATAATACACCGTCTTTGCGTCCTGCTCCTCATACTGCTTATGGGTTTCCATCCACATGTCCACGATGTAGTCCTTCACCGCAAACGCAACTGCCTGAAACAGCTGTACCTGCGTTGCATCGTCAATGCTTCTGCGGAACAGGGTCTTCAGATTGTCTGTGACTTCTTTTTTGAACTCTTCCTTACGAAATGTCATGTTTCCGTCCTCCGTTCATTTTCGTCAGCCCAATACATTTTCAGTCTTTGCCCGCCCATATAATAGGGCAATAGACCTAATACATTTCATATAGTATACCGCAAATTCGAAAAAAATACAACACTTCAGGCAAGTTCTTTTCTGAATTATTTCATTTCCTTCCGATAATGTAAGAAAGCTTCTTCCCTATTCAAAAGCATCAAGCACGTCGCTTCCCTCTTTCACAAAGGCGATATACTGGTCAAGCTCCGCGTGTACCCGTACGGTCTGTTTTCCGGTATAAAACCTGTTATCCGGCACACGAATCCAGTTCCCCTCCGGCAGATAAACGGAACGCTCCGGCTGTTCCGGTGTCCGCAGTCCGGAGCCGTGCAGACGCATAATCGGTGAAAACAGGCCAAACTGAAACCACCGCACAATCAGCTCCCGGAAGTCCTCGCTTCTGGTATCCCCGCACAAAAAGCCTCCGATATCACTGTTCCACAGGGTATGATTTCTTGTGGTTTCGCATCTGCCCGGCGACGGATTATTCCAGAAAAATCCGTATCCAAGCGACGAATACAAAAACGGAATCGTGGATTTTGTATTATAATGTATCAGATTACAGGTACTCCCCTTGCGGTCAAACGCATCCTCGGTTTCCTGTCCCAGCCCGTAAAGGTGTTCTCCCTCGTTTGCCTCAAAAATCACCTTTGTCGCATAGTGATTTTCCCTCCGTGTGAACATATTTGTTCGAATAGTCGCCCTCCTGCTTTGTCTTTAAAATCTGCTTTTCCTTCACTGAAACCACCGCACAATCAGCTCCCGGAAGTCCTCGCTTCTGGTATCCCCGCA
>CAZCON010000430.1:0-1315 GCA_964500085.1 uncultured Lachnospiraceae bacterium | reverse complement strand
GTGGTGGGCTATGCGCTTCATGTAAATCCAGACCCGGTGCATATTCCGTGTCACAGGGTCGTAAACCGGGAAGGAGCCGTATCGGAGGCGTTTGCCTTTGGCGGCGGCAACCGGCAGGTGGAGCTGTTGCAAGAAGAAGGTGTGGAGGTTATTGATAAAAAGGTAGATTTGGAAAGGTATCGTTGGAAACGGATGACGATGGAGCTGTTGGAAAAGGAATAAGACATTATAATGAAATAACGCCATAAAAATATTTTCAAGATACCACTTGACAAATGTTTCTTGTGGTGTTATTTTATAGACACAAGGTATTAGCACTCCATTGAACTGAGTGCTAACAAAACAGAAAAGGACACCGCGTAGCACGTAGACCAAGGAGAAGGAAAGCAGGAGGGGACCGGTGGAATTAGACGAGAGAAAACTTAAGATTTTACAAGCGATTATCAAAAATTACCTTGAAACAGGAGAGCCGGTTGGTTCCCGTACCATTTCAAAGTTTACAGATTTGAATTTAAGCTCTGCGACGATTCGAAATGAAATGTCAGACTTAGAGGAATTAGGCTATATCGTACAGCCACACACCTCGGCAGGCCGTATTCCTTCTGATAAGGGCTATCGTCTTTATGTAGATACTATGATGCAGAACCGGATGCAGGAAGTCGAGCAGATGTGGGATACCTTAAATGATAAGGCAGACAAAATGGAAACCCTGCTCCAGCAGGTGGCAAAGCTTCTGGCAGTAAATACCAACTATGCAACACTGGTAACCGGACCGCAGTACCGCAGCCGGAAGGTAAAGTTCATTCAGCTTACGGATGTGGATGAAGCTCAGCTGTTGGCAGTCATTGTTCTGGAGGGAAATATCGTAAAGAACAAGATGCTTCCGATGGCAGAGGGACTGAACAAGGAAGATATCTTAAAGCTAAATATATTGTTAAATACCTACCTGCAGGGTCTGGATATGTCCGAGATTAACCTTTCGGTAATTGCAAAGCTGAAGGAGCAGTCCGGCGGTCTGGGAAATGTCATCAGTGAGCTGTTGGATGCCATTGCACAGGCAATCAGTGAGGAAGAGGATATTCCGATTTATACGAGCGGTGCAACAAACATTTTAAAGTATCCGGAGCTTTCCGACCATCATGTGGCAAGTGACTTGCTTTATGAGCTGGAGGAAAAGAAGTCTTTGACCGGACTGTTAAATGAAAATACCGAGGAACACGGCATTCAGGTGTATATCGGACAGGAAACCTCAATGGAGTCCATGAAGGACTGTTCCGTGGTAACGGCTACCTATGAAATTGAGGAAGGCATCTAC
>CAZCON010000429.1:0-1339 GCA_964500085.1 uncultured Lachnospiraceae bacterium | reverse complement strand
ATCCGCACCGGTCTGTTCATGCTTGCCATTGTACTTGCGGGCGGATTTTTCGGTGTATTCTGTGCCTATACGGCAGCAACGGCAGCGCAGAGCTTTGGCAGGGATTTAAGAGTACATATTTATGAAAAAGTGATGGCACTTTCGATTGAGCAGACAGACGATTTTACGACGGGGTCTCTTGTAACCCGTATGACGAATGATATAGCCATGGTTGTAGAGCTTGTGGAAATGCTGCTCCGGATGTGCGTGCGCGCTCCGATGTTTTTTATTGGGGGTGCGATTATGATGTTAACTCTGGATTTAAGCTTTGGAGTTGTGTTGGCCTGTGCCCTGCCTGTGCTGGTGGTGATGGTGATTGTGATTCTTACAAAGGCAACGCCGTTATATTCTGTGCTGCAGAAGAAGCTGGATAAAGTAAATTCAGTGGTACAGGAAAATGTGTCCGGTGCGAGGGTAGTCAAGGCGTATGGACAGGAGGAGTATGAAATTGACCGTTTCCGTGGCGTGAATGGAGAGCTTCGTGAAACAAATTTTCATGTGCTGAAGCTGATGGCAGTGTTTACTCCGATTATGACCCTTGTCATGAATGTGGCAGTCGTGGCAATTATTTATATTGGCGGGCTACAGATTGCTATTGAAAATGCGGGGATGTCTGTAGGTTCTGTAATGGCAGCGATTACCTATGTGACTCAGATTCTGATGTCGATTATGATGGTATCTAATATGTTTCAGTCTGTATCTCGTGCGCTTGCATCTGCAAAGCGTATTACCGAGGTGATGGACGCGGAGCCGGTTATTGTGGGCGGTACGACAGCAGAAGGCACGGGAAAGACTGCCATAGAGTTTAAAAATGTTTCCTTCCGCTATCCGGGGACCCAGGGAGAGCCGGTATTAAAGAATATCAATTTAAAAATTCAAAGGGGCGAGACACTGGCAATTATCGGCGCTACGGGCAGTGGAAAAACGTCACTTGTAAATCTGCTGCCGCGTTTTTACGATGTCACGGAGGGTGCGGTTTATGTGGATGGTGTGGATGTGAGGGAGTACGACCTTTCTGCACTTCGGGAAAAAATCGGTTATGTGATGCAAAAGAGTGAATTGTTTTCTGATACGGTGGCGGGCAATATCCGCTGGGGAAATCCGGAGGCAGATATGGCTGAGGTCATGGAAGCGGCAAAGACCGCGCAGGCTGCAGAGTTTATTGAGGGTTTCTCGGAACAGTACGATACCTTTGTTGCGGAAAAGGGAGCCTCACTGTCCGGCGGACAGAAGCAGAGGGTGTCCATTGCAAGAGCCCTGCTTCGGAAACCACCCGTGCTGATTTTGGACGATGCCACGT
>CAZCON010000428.1:0-1341 GCA_964500085.1 uncultured Lachnospiraceae bacterium | reverse complement strand
GCTGAAACACTAGATATAGTAGTTAAAAAAAGAAAATGGTTACGATGTCGCAATATCTATGAAAAACATATAGACTTCTCAGGAAGAATCTGCTATACTGAGCTTAGCCGTTTTGTTTCGGAAAAATGATACATAGCTTCAAAACTGACAGGCAGAGAAGCTGCAGAAAGGACAGATAGTATGTATGTTGTAAAGCGCGATGGTCGGATTGTGGACTATGACAGAAACAAAATACTGCTTGCGATCCGCAAGGCAAATCTTGTGGTGGGAAAAGAGGAAGCAGTCAGTGAGGAAAAAATTGAACAGATAATTGCAGGAATCGAGGCACTTGGCAAGGGGAAAATGCAGGTTGAGGAGATTCAGGATATCATTGAGCAGAAGCTCATGGAGGAGGGAAAGTTTGTCCTCGCAAAGACATATATTATTTATCGTTATACCAGAGAGCTGGTACGTAAGGCAAATACGACAGATGATTCGATTATGAGTCTGATTCATCAGAGCAATAAAGACGTGATGGAGGAAAATTCCAATAAAAATGCCTACATTGCATCCACTCAGCGCGATTTGATTGCAGGCGAGGTTTCTAAGGATTTGACAAAGCGCGTATTGCTGCCGGAGGAAATTTCAAAGGCGCATGAGGAGGGAATACTGCATTTCCATGATGCGGATTACTTTATTCAGCCGATTTTTAACTGCTGTCTGATTAACATAGGAGATATGCTGGATAACGGGACTGTGATGAACGGAAAGCTGATTGAGAGCCCGAAAAGCTTTCAGGTTGCCTGTACGGTAGTGACCCAAATCATTGCAGCAGTGGCAAGCAGCCAGTATGGAGGTCAGTCCGTGGATGTAAGACATCTTGGCAAGTATCTGCGTATCAGTCGTGAAAAATACCAGAGACGTTATGAGGAACAATTCGGAACTACGATTTCTGCGGAGGTCATGGAGCGTCTGGTGGAGGAACGTGTGAAGGATGAGCTTCGTTCCGGGGTGCAGACGATTCAGTACCAGATTAATACGCTGATGACGACAAACGGTCAGTCTCCGTTTGTGACTTTGTTTTTAAATCTGGATAAGGATGATCCGTATATTGAGGAAAATGCAATTATTATAGAGGAAATCCTGCGGCAGCGTCTGGAGGGAATAAAAAATGAAAAGGGCGTGTATGTGACACCGGCATTTCCAAAGCTGATTTATGTGCTGGACGAGCATAACTGTCTGCGGGGCGGAAAATACGACTATATTACGAAGCTTGCGGTGCGTTGCTCCGCAAAACGGATGTACCCGGATTATATCTCGGCGAAGAAGATGCGGGAGAACTACGAGGGCAATGTGTTTAGC
>CAZCON010000427.1:0-1351 GCA_964500085.1 uncultured Lachnospiraceae bacterium | reverse complement strand
TCTCTCCCTGAATATCCTTAATGAATGCCTTCACGGTATCGCCTACCTTGAATACCTTCTTCGGGCTCTCAATTCTGCCCCATGACATCTCGGAGATATGAAGCAAACCGTCAACGCCGCCGAGATCAATGAATGCGCCAAAATCGGTTACATTCTTTACCTTGCCCTCTACTACATCGCCAATCTGGATTCTTGCAAAAAGCTCCTTCTGAAGCTCCTGCTTCTTGGCAACAAGTAACTGCTTACGATCACCGATAATTCTTCTTCTGCGCGGATTGAACTCGCTGATAACGAACTCAATCTCCTGATCCTTATACTTGCTTAAATCCTTTTCATAAGTGTCGGATACAAGGCTTGCCGGAATAAAAATTCTTGCTTCATCAATCACAACGCTTAAGCCGCCTTCCAATACGGCAGAAACAGTTGCCTTAAGAACTTCCTTGTTGTTGAATGCTTCTTCAAGCTTCTTGTTGCCCTTCTCAGCAGCAAGTCTCTTGTAGGTAAGGAGAACCTGTCCCTCACCGTCATTTACCTTCAGGACCTTAGCTTGCATGGTGTCGCCTTCCTTAACTAACGTAGTTAAGTCCACATTCGGAGTGTTGGTATATTCACTTCTGGTAATAATACCATCAGCCTTGTAGCCTATGTTCAAGACAATTTCGTCTTCTTTAACGCGAATCACAGTGCCCTCGACTACCTCTCCGTTGTGTATTGTCTTTAAAGACTCCTCCAATAACTGGTCAAAACTCATTTCAGACATGATTTTCTGAACCTCCTTGATAATATTATTTGGGGTGGAAGCCCCCGCTGTAATACCTACGCAACGAAAAGATTTAAATCGACTTAAATCCAGGTCATCGAGTTTCTGTATATAGTAAGTATTTCCACATGCGCTCCTCGCGATTTCATACAACTTCTTTGTGTTGGAACTCTGCTTTCCGCCAATCACAATCATCGCCTCCGACATAGCTGCCAATTGTGCTGTTTCAGACTGCCGTTCCTCGGTTGCATTACATATCGTATTCAGAACACTTATATCATAACGCTTTTTTTGAAAAATTTCAACTAATTCTTGAAATTTCTTGTAATTAAATGTCGTCTGCGCCACGATACATAATCTTTCTCCCTCAGAAAAGGCGATTTTCTCTGCCTTTTTTACGGAATCCAGTATCACTGCTTCTCCGTTTACCCAGCTGCGGATGCCAATTACCTCCGGATGCTTTTCATCTCCGATAATCACAATTTTTCTGCCTGCAAGGCTTTGTTCTTCCACAATCTTATGAATCTTCTTCACAAACGGACAAGTAGCATCCACAATTTCAAAGCCATATGTGGCAAGCTTTTCCTGTTC
>CAZCON010000426.1:0-1362 GCA_964500085.1 uncultured Lachnospiraceae bacterium | reverse complement strand
CTCATACGGTGTTCCCTGATATACGTAGTAATTCAACCAGTTACTATAGAGTGCATTTGCATGGGAACGCCACAAAAGCAATGGCTTTTTTTCCGGATTATTGCCGGGATAATAGTTCACCGGAATTTCCGGATGAAGTCCCTTTGCCAAATCACGCTTATATTCCTTATCCAGGGTCAGGCGGTCATACTCAGGGTGTCCTAAAACAAAGATATTCTTTCCATTTTCCGCAAGTAAAATAAAATAGCCTGCCTCCTCACTTTCTGCTAAAATCATAAACTTTCCACACGCTTCCACATCTGCCCTGGATATCCCCGTATAACGGGAATGCGGTGCCAGAAACTCATCATCAAAGCCACGCACCAACGGCTCCTTGCGGTTCAACACGCGATGCCGGTACACGCCGGACAGCTTTGCAGGAAGCAGCTCCTTATGTACGCCGTAATGGTAGTAGAGCCCTGCCTGCGCTCCCCAGCAGATGTGCAGAGTGGAGGTAACATTTGTTTCTGACCAGTCCATAATCCGGGTAAGCTCTTCCCAATATGCCACCTCTTCAAACTCCATCTGCTCCACCGGCGCACCGGTAATAATAAGACCATCAAACTTTTTATCCTTCACGTCCGCAAAGGTCATATAAAACTGCTTCAAATGGCTCTGCGGTGTGTTTTTTCCTACATAGCTTGCCGTCATTAAAAACGTCACCTCCACCTGCAGGGGCGTGTTGGAAAGACTACGGAGAAGCTGTAGCTCCGTATCCTCCTTAAGCGGCATCAAATTTAAAATTGCAATTCGTAAGGGACGGATATCCTGCATCATGGCACGGCTCTCGTCCATAACAAAAATATTCTCCGCCTCTAGGATTTTCTTTGTTGGCAAATTGTTATTTACTTTAACCGGCATGTTATTCTTCCTTTCCTCCCGCCATTTGAAGAAACTCCTCCTCCGTAATGACAGGTATATTTAATTCTCTGGCCGTTTTGTTCTTTGAGGACTGGGACATAGCATCGTTGTTTATCAGGTAATCCGTCTTTGCACTTACGCTTCCGCTTACTTTTCCTCCACGTTCCTCAATAAAACTCTTTAAGTCCGAACGTCCTGCAAACCAAACTACCTTTCCGGTAATCACAAAATTCTTTCCGGCAATGGAAGACTCTTTCACCTCCACCGGACGTTCTAAGGAAAGCAGCGACAACAGTTCCAACGCCTCCTGTCTGTTCTTTTCTTCTGCAAAATATGCTACAAAAGTCTCCGCAATGACACCGCCGATACCCTCGACCGTCACCAGCTCTTCCACCGTTGCATTCATAACCCGCTCTATCTTCTCGTCAAAGGCACTGCAAATCAGCCTCGCGGTCGTAACAC
>CAZCON010000425.1:0-1373 GCA_964500085.1 uncultured Lachnospiraceae bacterium | reverse complement strand
CTATTATACTTTTCTCTTTAAAATATTGCAACAACTACTTTTCAGCCGCAAAGCTTCTGTAAAACCTCTTCCCCAGCTTCCGCTTTCCGGCTCTCGCCTCCATATATTCCTCTATCATATTCACCGCCATATCCACCGTGCTCCAGTATATCTTTTTCAAGTCCCGACAGCTTTCCATGCACCGCATACCGGGACGCTTCTTAATCACTAGCCCGTACAGAAGCCGGTAGGTTCCCGTAATGGCAAACAGGCCTTGCAGCATTGCCCGTTTGAGCGCCCCTCTTGCCGAAAGAAAATGATGTACCCGCAGCATATCTCGCAACGTCCCTCTGATTTGCCGTACTGACAGCCATGGAAAGAAACGGTGAATCACCTCCGCATTTTCCAGAGACGGCACGATATGACCCGCCAAGGGATATTCAAAGGGATTCAGCCCATCGCCTACCATCAGGCTCCGGTCCAGCTCTGCTTCAATCTCCAAATGCCGTACCCCGTATTTTTTCTCATATGCGGCAATATAGTCATGGCACTGTCCATCCAAAGCAAAATGGCAGATAAATCCAAACAGGTACGCCAATGACTTCTCCTCCGTCGTCAAAGACAAACTCCTTTTAAAAAATCCGTAGGCGTTCCTCTTATGCATCCGGAATCCGGTCAGACTCACCGGATTTGCCACCGCCGCATGATAATAAAACAATATATCCGGTCCATAAAGCCCGATATCAAATAACTCCTCTGCCGCAGAAACAAGCTGCCTTAACTGTTTTGGAAGACGTTGCTTTACATCCTGTCCAAATCGGAAATGCGTATACGTTGCCGGCATACCAGACCCTCCGTTTCAAACAAATCTTTTAACCTCACGATTAGTATGTACAAACAACTGCAAAATCAACCATAGCCCCATTTTTATGTTTTTCCGGCAAAAGCTTTTCGCGTAAGCCGCGCTTTACTTACTTCGTATGCGTACAAAAGCTCTATGCCCACTTTGCTTACGCAAAAAAAGGACGCTCGCACGCATGCACGACCGTCCATTCATTCCTTTATTCTTTTCCGCTCCAGCAATAGGTACACAGCTTGGACGGATCGATTCCCACCGCTTCAATCATATCATCCAGACGATGGAACCGCAAAGAAGTAAAATTAAGCTTTTTTCTGATTTGTTCTACCATATCGTTATATTTTTCGGATTCCGGATTGATGTACTCCTCCAAATCCACCTCATGGTTTCCCTCACGTTCCGCAATAATACGCCTCGTAATCAAATCCATCTCCGAATTTGAACGGGAGAAATTCAAATACTTACAGCCAAACATCAGCGGCGGACATGCGGTACGGATATGTACCTCCTTTGCACCGCTCTGGTACAAAAACTC
>CAZCON010000424.1:0-1385 GCA_964500085.1 uncultured Lachnospiraceae bacterium | reverse complement strand
CGAATAGTCGCCCTCCTGCTTTGTCTTTAAAATCTGCTTTTCCTTCCGGTAAAAGCAGACGATACCGCCATACCACGGAAAGCCCGCTTCTATGGTTGCCCTGATATCACCGTTCGTAATGGATGCAAAGGAAGCGTCTCCCTCTATGATACAGTCTGCCTCCTCCGTCGGCGTCAACAGCGTCCAGCTTTCCTCCGATATTACCGAATTTCTTGTGGCACGACACCGCAGACAATTCCTTCCATACCCCTCAATCACAACCAGCTCGTCTCTTCTTTGAAAAACCAAGCGATTCTTTTCTAACACTATTTTACCCATAATATCACCTCATACTGTTCTGCCGAATGCTACAGTTTTATTGTAATTCTTCAATATTTTCAGGTCTTTTCCTTTCTTTGCAGAAACTGACACTATATTGACATTCTATTCAAAACCTGCCATTCTTTTTTCAAAGGAACACTGAATTTTTCCATGTACTCCCAAGAGCTACCACCGCCCCACTCATAGCTGCAATCATGCCCACACATCAGGAGGTTCTTTCATGTCGACAAACAATCATGCATTATACGAAACCATTTCCCATAAGACCGCCTCTGCCCCGTATTCCCTTCATTACACACAGGTCCCTTTGGGTGCGGAGCCTGCCCTGTATCTCCATTGGCACAATGAAATGGAGTTTCTGCTGCTGCTTACGGGCGAGGTTTACTTTCACATCGAAAACAAGACCTTCCTTCTTCATGCAGGCGACGGTATTTTTATTCCGCCTGGTTTATTACACCATGCAACCGATTGTGGCAATATTCCGGTTTCTTTCCGAGCATTTGTACTTTCCCCGGACATACTTTTTTCCTCCTTTGATGTCCACGGCTACCAGACCTATGTTCTCCCGGTAATGCACAACAATCTTTCCTGTGCGACTGTGCTCTGCGACCGGATTGGCTGGCAGCGGGAACTTCTTTTCACACTCCGTCAGCTTTTTGCCGCCGAAGCCTCCGATGAGCTTTACATCCGCGGTTTAACCTTTCTTATGTGGAATCTGCTGTACCGGCATCATCTCTCCGTTGTAGCGTGTGAAAACTCGCTTCCGGCTCTTTCCGCACAATTATCCGGCGCCATTGCATATCTTCAGGAAAACTACAACAAACCGCTTTCTCTGGGCGAGTTAGCCGCTCTCGTTCCCTTCAGCGAAGCGCAGTTCTGTCGTTCCTTTAAACGCCTGACCGGGGTAACCCCGTTCCGTTACCTGATACGCTATCGTGTGCTACAAAGCTGTACGGAGCTTTCCGGTACAAATAAAAAAATAACCGATATTGCCCTATCCCACGGATTTAACGTAAGCGCCTAATTTCAGGGTATATCAAAACGCCTGCATTCCGAAACCATTG
>CAZCON010000423.1:0-1406 GCA_964500085.1 uncultured Lachnospiraceae bacterium | reverse complement strand
GCTTCCAACCATTATCTTTGTGGCATATGGAGTGATTTTCATTATGGTTGGCCGCAATATACAGGCGAAAATCGAGGTACAGAGGACGGAGGCAGAGACAAAGGCGGAGGAAGCCGAGGATTTGCCAATCCGAAGACCGGAAAATGTCAGGGAGATTATATTGCCGGATCAGGTGGAATTGGAGTTTGGTTATGGCATTATTCCGCTTGCGGATGTAAATCAGGGCGGTGACCTTCTGGACCGCGTAGTGCTTATCCGAAGACAGATTGCATTAGAGCTTGGCTGTGTTGTTCCGACAATCAGGTTGCGCGATAATATCCAGTTGAATCCAAATCAGTATGTGATTAAAATCAAAGGAATTGCGGTCAGTGAGGGAGAAATACTGTTTGACCATTATATGGCAATGAATCCGGGCTATGTGGAGGAGGAAATCACGGGAATCCCGACCTTTGAACCATCCTATCATCTGCCGGCCATCTGGATTACAGAGGGACAGCGTGAGCGTGCAGAGTCCTATGGCTATACGGTGGTTGATCCGCCGTCTATTATTGCAACGCACCTGACAGAGGTGATAAAGGCGCATCTGGATGAGCTTCTTACCAGACAGGCAGTACAGGAGCTGATTAACAACATACAGGAGGCAAATCAGGTGCTTGTTTCTGAACTGATTCCAAAGCTGCTTGGGATTGGTGAGGTGCAGAAGGTGCTGCAGAATTTGTTGCGGGAGGGGATTGCAATCCGTGATATGGTTACGATTCTGGAAACGTTGGCAGATTATGCACCGACGACCAGGGATACGGATGTCCTGACGGAATATGTAAGGCAGTCCCTGAAACGGGCAATTTCCAATAAGTATTTTCCGGGTGGAGAGACTACAAGCGTCGTAACACTGGACCCGAAGACGGAGCAGGATATTATGAATTCTGTCAAACAGACAGAGCAGGGAGCCTATATTACGCTGGAGCCGGAAAAAACACAGCGGCTAATCCGGTCGGTAAAGGAAGAGGCAGAAAAACTGGAAAATCTTGGGAAAAATCCGATTGTGGTGACTTCGCCGATTGTGCGTATGTACTTCAAACGGTTAACAAAGGATTATTATCCGGATTTAATCGTCATTTCTTACAATGAGATTGAATCCAATGTCGAATTACAATCAGTTGGGATGGTGACTGCATAGTATGAACATTAAAACATTTAAGGGAAAAACAGAAGAGGAAGCAATGGCGCTGGCAAAGAAGGAGCTGGGAGAGCATGCCGTGAAGATGGCAGCAAAAAAGGTGGAGCCAAAGGGCTTTTTTAGAAGATTATTTTTAACACCTGTTTGGGAGGTCACTGCGGCAGTGGATGAGCCGGATGTCTTTGTACGCAGCTCCGGGGCAGCACCGAAGGTAACGGCGGAACGTAAG
>CAZCON010000422.1:0-1413 GCA_964500085.1 uncultured Lachnospiraceae bacterium | reverse complement strand
CTGCAATCGTGCTGTTTCTTTCGTTCTTCTACCATTTTTCCAAACCATTCAACCATACCAGGGTCTGTATGCGAGAAAAAAACACTTTGCTTTCTGTCAAGAGAAGTTATCTTTTCCATATCATGTGCAGAAAGCTCAAAATCAAATACATTGAAATTTTCTACCATTCTGTCATAATGTACAGACTTTGGAATAATTACAATCCCTCTCTGTAAATGCCATCTAAGAATTACCTGAGCAACGGTTTTTTCATACTTTGCACCAAGCTTTGATAATACAGGGTTGGTAAACATATCTCCTCTGCCCTCACCAAAAGGTGCCCATGCTTCCAGTAAAATCTCATATTTATCATGCCAGCTCTTAGACTCCTCCTGCTGATGATACGGATGTAGCTCAATCTGATTTATCATCGGTTTTATCCGGGCGAAGGTAGCAATATCAACCATTCTGTCCGGATAAAAATTAGAAATACCGATTGCCCTTAGCTTTCCCGCTTCGTAATATTCCTCTAATGCCCTCCATGCACCGTAATAATCTGCAAAGGGCTGATGAAGTAATACTAAATCCAGGTAATCCGTCTGCAATTTTCTCATAGATTCCTCAATGGATTTCTTACATTCTTCATACCCATAATGTTCAATCCATACCTTTGTTGTAAGAAAAATTTCTTCACGGGGAACGCCGCTTTTTTTCATTGCAGAGCCAACCTCTTCTTCGTTAAAATAGGACTGTGCCGTGTCAATCAGACGATATCCTACCTTTAATGCGTCTAATACACAACGCTCACATTCTTCCTTTGTTACCTGATATACTCCATAACCTAACTGTGGCATTTTAACGCCATTTTTTAATACCTTGTATTCCATCCAAAAACCTCCTTGAAAATTGTTTGTATCTGTGCTACACTTTCATTCTATCAATCAAATTCCTCTTATTGCATCTGTTATGCTCTTAACTATTATTTTAGCATAATCTGAACCGTATTCTTGCGAGATTGCTATCTTTAATGCACGTAATTTATCCGCTGCATCAGGAGTATATTTTATCTTTTTCAATCAATTACCCCCAATTCACGTTCTAAATTTTCTGCATCAATCCAGCCTTCTGCATCGGCACGTTCCTCTGCCCGTTTCAAATCAAGCATAAGCATTGCAATGGCCTGTTCCTTCAATGCTTCCTTACTATTTTTTGTTACTATAAAAGGAAGTCCTTCCACATTTAAAGATTGTTGAATAAAGGCATTAAATGCATCCGTCAATGTCATTCCGGTTTTCGCATAAATATCCTCAACTACCTTTTTGATTTCTGAATTTATTCTTACTTGAAAAGTTGAATCTTTTGGTGCAATAGCAACATTCAAATTTGTATCCATAATGCGCACCTCCTTTTTTATAACATAACACTTTTTAATTT
>CAZCON010000421.1:0-1431 GCA_964500085.1 uncultured Lachnospiraceae bacterium | reverse complement strand
GTCCTTCAAGGTATTGTTGAAGGAGCTGCAGTCCCTGGCACTGGATGTTACCGTACTGGATGAGGACGGTAACGAAGTGGTAATGACCGAGGATATTGATTACGGTGATACGGATATTACGCCGCTCATGGAAGGCGACAACAGCTTCCGTTATGATGAGGGCTATGAAGAAGCGGGCTTCAGTCAGGTTTCTGCGGATGAAGAAGGAAATTTCTCCTATGAAGAGGAGGATTCCTATGAAGAAGAGGCAGAAGAGTTTGACATGGACGATGCAGAGTATGATGAATAATGAAGGGAGAGCAAAAGAATGCCGATGGACATGATGAATGACAGCATGAAGGATATTACCTATGATGCGATTAAGATAGGCTTAGCTTCCCCGGAGAAAATCAGGGAATGGTCTAGCGGCGAGGTAAAAAAGCCTGAAACCATTAACTACAGAACCTTAAAGCCGGAGAAGGATGGTTTGTTCTGTGAGAAGATTTTCGGACCAAGCAAGGACTGGGAGTGTCATTGCGGTAAGTATAAGAAGATTCGCCATAAGGGCATTGTGTGTGACCGTTGTGGCGTTGAGGTTACGAAGTCCAGCGTTCGTCGTGAACGTATGGGACATATTGAGCTTGCCGCTCCGGTTTCCCATATTTGGTATTTTAAGGGAATTCCAAGCCGCATGGGGCTGATTCTCGATCTTTCGCCGAGAACCTTGGAAAAGGTACTTTATTTTGTATCCTATATTGTACTGGATGCCGGTACGACGGAACTTCAGTATAAGCAGGTGTTAAATGAAAAGGAATACCGTGAAGCGTATGACAAGTATGGCGATACCTTCCGTGTCGGAATGGGAGCTGAGGCTATCATGGAGCTGTTACAGGCAATTGATCTGGAAAAGGATTCTGCAGAGCTTAAGAAAGGGCTCCGTGAGTCTACCGGACAGAAGCGTGCAAGAATTATCAAGCGCCTGGAGGTAGTAGAAGCCTTCCGCGAGTCCGGAAATAAGCCGGAATGGATGATTATGACGGTAATTCCGGTCATTCCGCCGGATTTGCGTCCGATGGTACAGCTGGATGGCGGTCGTTTTGCCACCTCCGATATGAATGATTTGTACCGCAGAATTATTAACCGTAACAATCGTCTGAGAAGACTGCAGGATTTGTCTGCACCGGATATTATTGTTCGGAATGAAAAGAGAATGCTGCAGGAGGCAGTGGACGCCCTGATTGACAATGGTCGCCGCGGTCGTCCGGTAACGGGACCGGGTAACCGTGCGTTAAAGTCCTTATCTGATATGTTAAAGGGTAAGCAGGGACGTTTCCGTCAGAATCTTCTTGGTAAGCGTGTTGACTACTCCGGACGTTCCGTTATCGTTGTAGGTCCGGAATTAAAGATTTATCAGTGTGGTCTTCCGAAGGAAATGGCAATCGAGCTGTTTAA
>CAZCON010000420.1:0-1436 GCA_964500085.1 uncultured Lachnospiraceae bacterium | reverse complement strand
ATTTTATGCAGAATCTGTTATTGGCAGCAATTTCTTTTATAATCGGGCTTCCGCTTGGAATTTATCTTTGCAAACTCATTGGCTCCTCTACTGCATTTTTGGAATTTGGCGTGAGAAGGGCGTTGCCGGTAGAGTTAAGCGGAGAGGTATTTGCCTATGCCGGAGCTGCACTTGCAGCCTCCGTGCTGCTGACGCTGATTCCGGTAATCCGGTACAGCGGCGTATCTATCGTACATGTGAAACGTAAGAAAGCACGCTCTGAAAAAAAGCTGTGGCAGAAGCTGTATCTGGATGTCATCGCAACCGGCGTGGCATTGTATGGATATTACAATTTCGCGGGAAGACTGGATGAGTTAAAGAAAAGCGTTCTGGCGGGGGAGGCGCTGGATCCGCTCCTTTATTTCAGCGCATCGTTATTTATTCTTGGCGTAGGCATGCTGTTTCTGCGTATTCAGCCGCTGTTCATCAGGCTGATTTTTCTGCTTCGGAAAAAACACTTAAAGCCGGCCGGATATGCGTCCTTTTTGCAGACGATACGGACCGGAACGAAGCAGCAGTTTATCATGCTGTTTCTGGTACTGACAGTAGCACTCGGTATTTTTAATGCGACGGTAGCACGTACCATTATTGCTAATGCAGAGCAGAATACGGTGTACTTATCCGGAACAAATCTGGTGGTACAGGAGTATTGGAAGAACAATGCGTCTTATGTGGCGATTGATCCGACGGCAGAGCTGTTTTACAGTGAGCCGGAGTTTAGCAAATATACGGAGCTTCCGGAGGTGGAAAGCGCAGCAAGGGTATATCGTGAAGCCGTTGAGATAAAGGAAGGAAAAAAGGTGCTGGCAGAGGGTGAGGTATTTGCCATCAATACCAGGGAGTATGGCAAAACAGTGCTTGGAGAGGCCTGTTTAAATGAATATCATTTAAATAAGTATCTGAATGTGTTGTCCACCAATGCAGAGGCAGTGCTGGTTTCCGATAATTTCCGTGTAAAGCTTGGTATGCAGCTTGGTGATAAAATCACCTATGTCAATACAGAGGGGAAAAGTATTGAAGCGACCATTTATGGTTTTGTCAATTACTGGTCCGGCTATATCCCGTCCGAGCAGGTGGTTTCCGGCGGCGAGGTGGTGACAAAGGACAATTATCTGATTGTGGCGCATCTTTCTCAGGTGCAGGAAAGCTTTGACATCCGTCCGTATCAGGTCTGGCTGAGAACAAATACTCCGGATATTGATTTCTTCTACGAGTGGGCCGAGGAAAACAATTACAAATTTACCTCTGTGGAAAGTATGGATAGCAATCTGGCAGATATTCGTACCGATACGCTGTTTCAGGGAACGAACGGTATTTTAACCTTAAGCTTTATCATTATACTGCTGTTATGCGGCGTCGGCTATTTGATTTACTGGATTCTTTCCATAAAAGAGAGG
>CAZCON010000419.1:0-1456 GCA_964500085.1 uncultured Lachnospiraceae bacterium | reverse complement strand
TCCTTATGCTTTACCATATGTACAATAAAACGAATCAGTAAAAGCAGCACCGCCACCGGTCCCAGAAGAACAATACACTCTGCAAGCGAGAACGGCAGCACCCCCGTCACTGTGGAAGCCGTCACAGACAGCACCTTGTAAATCCGCTTTGCAAAGACCTCCTCCGCCACAAAAACATTCCTTCTGGCTAACTCGCTGCAAAGCAATGACAGCGGAAATAAAAGCAGCAGCCAGCTTCTCTTTTTCTTTCTCATCTTCAACACCCGTCCTCCTCAGCTTCTAAATCTTCTTTTTCAGTATCGCATAACACTGTGTCCATTCCGTGTCATCCGAATTAAGATTCTCACCCTTTTCTTTTCCAGTTTTTTGTGTTATGCTAGACTGGAATAAAGAAACTGCGGCAGCACCTTTTTCTGTTCTGCTGTCCCGAAAGGAGTCTTTTCATGAATTGCTTTGCCAAACGTATTGAGGCACTGCGTCTCTTTATGAAGGAACACCATATTGATGTGTATTATGTACCGACTGCTGATTTCCATGGTTCTGAATACCTTGATGATTACTTTAAGCTGCGTGCCTATTTATCAGGCTTTACCGGTTCTGCCGGTTCCCTGTTTATTACCCGGACAGAAGCCGGACTGTTTACTGACGGCCGCTACTTCATTCAGGCAGAGCAGGAGCTCTCCGGCAGTGGCATTACACTCTACCGCAGCGGCATGGAAAATGTACCGGCACCGGAATACAAATTAAAGGAGCTGTTAGCTGATGGTGGTACGCTCGGTTTTGACGGTCGGTTAATTCCTTATTCCTTTTTACTTCATCTGCGGGAAATTCTTCCGGACACTGTTACCCTTTGTCATAATGTTCCGTTTCCGGATGCGCTCTGGCCCGACCGACCGGCACTTTCCTGTCAGCCTGCATACCGTCTGGCAGAAATCTATACCGGAAAATCCAGCGCTACCAAGCTTGCCGAGGTACGGGAAGCCATGAAGAAAGTACACCCGGATACCATTTACCGGCACGGTATGTCCGCACCATTTTCCAAGACTGCAGATTATTCTGCGGAGGTCTTTCTCCTGACCTGTCTGGATGAAATTGCATGGCTGTTTAATCTGCGTGGAAACGATATCGTACACAATCCGGTGGTTCTCTCCTACGCCATGATTACCGATACTAAGGCATTTTTATATCTTCAGTCTGCCGCCTTAGACACAGCCACTGCCGCACTTTTAGAAAATGAGGACGTGATTCTCCGTCCGTATGATGCAATCTATGAAGATGTAACAAAGCTTCGCTCCTGCTCGGTACTTCTTGATACCAAGCGGGTCAACTGTGCGCTTGTGCAGGCGTTACCGAAAAAATGCACTCTCCTTGATGCACCGGGGCCTGTTCTTCTTGCAAAAGCCATCAAGAACGAAACCGAAATCAGGAATTTAACCGCCGCCCATGTAAAGGACGG
>CAZCON010000418.1:0-1461 GCA_964500085.1 uncultured Lachnospiraceae bacterium | reverse complement strand
TCTGCATATTTTCATTACAGGCAACTCCTAAATAAAGCAGCATGTATAAGCCTACCAAAAGCTGGGTGACGCGGCGTGCATTCTTATATCGCCTGATATAAAGTGTCAGACCTAACGCAACAGCGCAGCCGATATAACTGAAATTTAACAGATAAAACAGATTATCCTTCGTCAGCCAGAGGACTACTGCAACCGTTTCAAAGATTGCCAGCATCACAGCCGGCATTGTGTATTTTTTCATCGCGCACCTCCGAAAAGTCCTATTGCCCTCGCAAGTCAACCAATTCTCCGGCAAAAAAGACAGCTACAGCACCATAAGCAGAGTTCCTGCACCAATCAGGATACAGCCTGCGAGAGACTTTGGCGTAACCTCCTCGTGCAGAAATACAAACGCCAGAATCATGGTAAGCACCACACTCAGCTTATCAATTGGAACTACCTTAGATGCCTTTCCCATTTGCAGGGCTTTATAGTAGCACAGCCACGATGCCCCCGTTGCCAGACCCGATAAAATCAGGAATATCCAGCTTTTTCTGCTGATTTGCAAAATACCGTTTTGCGCGTTTGTAAGAAAAACCATCCCCCACGCCATCGCAAGCACCACTACCGTTCTTATCGCTGTTGCAAGATTTGAGTTTACCCCCTCGATACCGACCTTTGCCAGTATTGAGGTAAGTGCTGCAAAGATAGCAGACAGCAAAGCAAATACCAGCCACATCTCCAATTTCCTCCAAAGTTTTACAAATCTGTCCTGCTGATGCAGTGCGGGAGCTGCACAGCAGCACCATTTATGTATCCGTCAGGGGCAAACCATCCTTTGTCCCTGACATCATAATACTGCAACCTCCGGCAAAATACAAGGTGGTTTTTCTGTCTGCTATACTAGTAGCGTAATCAAGAAGCACCTCCAAATTCCCAGAAAAGCAGGAATTTATAAGTACAATTCTATAACCCTCTTAATACGCACTAAATTACTATAAATCATCTCCAATCACAAGAACGTAGCCGTTATTATCTTCTGGGTCCTTAAAATAAATTTTAGCAAGTCCAATCTGCGAAGGGTCTTCTTCATCTACGCGGACATAAATAATATCAAAGGAGTAAGTCTCGCCCACATCTGTTTTCCAGTCAAAAAGCATGAAGCATATACTTTTAAAGGAATAGACATTATCCTTAATACCAGCAGAACCGGTAAAAAAATGACTTACATCGCTACAATATACCACCGAATTTCCTTTATAATACTGCATTGCCGCATCAATCTGACTCTTTATGTCGTTATTCTCCTTTGCTGCGTCAGAAAACATCTCATATAAGTTTACGTAATGGATTCTAAACAACAATGGCACAGTCGTCATCTTTCCATAAAGTGCAAAAATTAAAAATCCATACATACCGGCTCCGGTGACGCGACTTTGTTCACTTTGGCAAAATCAAACGCGGTGCAAACGAAAGGGCAGT
>CAZCON010000417.1:0-1463 GCA_964500085.1 uncultured Lachnospiraceae bacterium | reverse complement strand
TGCTGCACTTTACAAGATTCGGAGCAGTCATCTTCCAGTTAGCTCTGCGACTGTCTCTTCTTGCCTTGGAATGCTTATTCTTCGGACAAATTGCTCCCATGATCACACCTCCTTAAAGTTGTTAAAAATATCTCGGATAACAGACATTCTCGGATCCAGTTCCGTGCGGTCACAACCACACTCACCCTCGTTCAGATTTGCTCCGCAAATCTTGCAGATTCCTTTGCAGTCTTCCTGACACAGAACCTTCATGGGGAACCCAAGCAAGATTTCCTCGCAGACAAATGCGTCCACGTCTAAATCATATCCGTCTATAAAACCGGTTTCGTCCAATTCGGCGACTCTTTCCTCGTTACTCTTGGAAAAATCAATCTCCCGTTCCGTTTGAAACGGAAGCTTTTCAGCCACCTCCCGCAGGCATCGGTCACATGACAGACGTAGCGTCACTTCGCCCTCCAGCTCCAGCTTTACCCTTCGTCCACCAAGATTTGTTACTTTCAGCTTGACCGGCTTCTTTTCCAAAACCGGATACTTTATACCTGAATAACAAAACTCCTCCGGCCCGTACGGAATTTCTTTCTCGAATGTTCCGCCCGCAACCTGCATGACTTCTGATAAAGATACTTTCATACAAAGCTCCTGTCCCGCCAAATGGCATACCTTGGGTATGGTTCCAAAACTCACACTAGACTATTATAGTATCCGACTTTCTATTTGTCAACAGTTTTTTTCTTTTTCTTGTATCTTTTATTCGTTTTCATCAATCCGCAGAATCTACCGCTCTAATCAGGCATTTTTTAGATTAAAGCTTTGGTTTCTCTTGCAATTGCAAGCTCCTCATTCGTCGGGATAACGTATACCTTCACCTTAGAATCTGCCCCGGAAATCTCCACTTCCTCACCACGAAGCTTATTGGCTTCATCGTTTATGGTTACGCCGAGATAACCAAGATAAGAACAAATCTCCTTGCGGATCGGTGCGTCGTTTTCACCGACACCTGCGGTAAAGGTAATGGCATCCACGCCGTTCATTGCTGCCGCATAGGAGCCGATATACTTTGCCACGCGGTACACAAACGCCTGAACAGCAACATCTGCTCTACGGTTTCCTTCCTTTTGTGCCTTCTGCACATCACGGAAATCGCTGGAAACACCGGAAATACCTAAAATACCGGACTTCTTGTTAAGGATATTGATAACCTCATTCACATCCTTGCCTTCCTTGTTTGCTATGTACTGTACCACTGCCGGATCAAGATCTCCGCTTCTGGTACCCATAATTAAACCTTCCAGCGGTGTAAGTCCCATGCTGGTGTCTACACACTTACCGTTTACAACTGCAGAGATACTGCCGCCATTTCCAAGATGGCATACAATCACCTTGGAATTGTTCGGATCAAGCTTACCGAACTCAATCGTTCTCTTCGATACAAAACGATGGCTTGTGCCATGAAAACCATATCT
>CAZCON010000416.1:0-1467 GCA_964500085.1 uncultured Lachnospiraceae bacterium | reverse complement strand
CAAAAAATGTGTCGGCAAGATTATAAATCATTACCATTATCATACTGCATATTGCAGGAACGGTGTTAAAAAACACCGCTTTGGGTATAGATGATTGTTCAAAAACTCTATTTTTAACTTCTTTCATAAAAAAATCTCCCAATAAATTATTTCACATATTCCGTTCTTATGCGGCTTTCGGGTATATCCCGAATTTCATATTCGCCGTCAAAATATCCGAGTGCTATTGCACAGCAGGGTGTCATACATCGCTCTGCCCACAGGTGCGGCATAAGCCGCTTTAAGTATCCGTGAAAGTTCTTGCTCGGTGATGGCTTTGCACTTCACTCTATCAAAAAGAATCCTCAAAATAATCTAAATACTTCTTGATAGTCTTTGCCGTAATACTTGATTTTTTCACTGTCTTAAATGTATTTTTCAATTTTTCCGGGTTCGTAAGAGAACCGATTGCAGACGAAAGAATATTAAGCAAATCTTCCAGTTCTCCCTAGTTCTCAACTCTATTTGTCTTAAATGTGTCTGTAATATAGATTTCGTCGAACAGTTTTTGCAACACAGCAGCTTTTTCGTTTGCTCCATCTCGCAGAACTACAAGTGGAATCCCACCGTAAATCATATATTCGGACAATCCTTCATATTATCGCCCTTATATACAGACATAAATTCTGCAAAACTTAATGGATACATATGAATTCATCGCCTCGTCCTGCAAACTCCGTAATAATACCCTTTGACAAAAATTTTGCATTGCTTCCGGTAACATATACATCCATATTATCCTTTCGCAAGTATCCATTTAGAACGGATTCAAAGCAATCAAGCAGCTGTACCTCATCCAGAAGCAAATAGTATTTGCCATCACCGGATGTTTGAGAACGAATATACTCCATAAACAACTCCGGATTTACGCCTCCCTTTTCTTTTCCCATACGAAACAAGCTCTCTCCAATAAGGCGAGGATCCTCTGCAGAATCAAATGCAAAACGGATGATATGTTCTTTATTTACACCACTATCTATCAAATAGTTATAAAAAAGTGTATTTAGTAAATAGGATTTCCCGCATCTTCTAATACCTGTTATAACCTTTATTAATCCATTATTTTGTCTTTTTATCAATTTTTCCAAATAATACTCACGTTTTATTTCCATATTTACAGGCTTCTCTTTTAGGAAATATTTTTGCAACTGGTTGCATTTTTCAGTCTTATAATACTACATTTTTTCATTTTTATCAACTTCTTTCACAAGAATAGAACCTATTTTTGTAACCAGTTGCATTTTTCAGTTCTAAAATATCCTCTCTACCCTTAATGCAAATTTCGCTCCATCGGTGTGAATCTTTCGCTTCAAACGGTGTGAGCGTATTGGATTAACGGTGTGCTTTTTCGCACGACCGGTGTATCTTCTGCTGACTGTGGTATAGTCTTTCTTGTAGTAAAAATACAGGAAAGGAGCATACCATTAT
>CAZCON010000415.1:0-1505 GCA_964500085.1 uncultured Lachnospiraceae bacterium | reverse complement strand
ATGTACGGTATACCTACAGCTACACGTCATACAAAGCAGGTAGTCGTTTCTTCTCCTCACCGTTTTTCCTCAAAGAGCTTTATCGTTTTGCCGCTGTAAAGTGTTTTGCAAATAAAAACACGGGAGGTGGAAACGCAATTTAAACCTGCACATTTCGTTTCCACCTCCCACCTACGGTTCAAAGCACGGCATCAGCTCCAGCTTAAACAGATTTCTCTGATGCATACTGTCAATCCTTTCTTTCAGCTCCTCATCCTCACAAATTCCCTCACGAATATACTTATCCAGAGCTGCATAGGTAAATCCGAGATTTTCTTCATCAGTCTTACCGCAAAGTCCGTCAATCGGTACCTTATCCACCAAATCTGTCGGAAGTCCGAGTTCCCTGCCGATTGCCTTCACCTCCGTCACCGTCAGTCTGGATAACGGGCTGAAATCTCCGACACTGTCACCGTATCTGGTCGAATATCCCACCCAGTCTTCGGAAAGATTACAGGTGTTCGCTACGCGGCCGTTTACGCTCTGGCTTACCGCATACAGCACAGTCATCCGGATACGAGGCGGAAGATTTGTCCTTGTCTGGGCAGAAAGCTCTATCTCCGGCAACGCATTCAGCACGCCCTCTACCGCTGCCTTCACATTCACCTCATAATTCCGGATTTCAAGGAAGCTTACCAGCTTTCTCGCCATGTCAATGTCTGCCTGCTCTCCGCACGGCATCAGCACGCCAATGACGCGCTCCTTCCCAAGTGCCTCCACACACAACGCCGCCACTACGGAGCTGTCCTTGCCGCCGGAAATTCCTACCACGGCATTGCAGCCCTTTCCGTTTTCCTCAAACCATTCACGAATCCACTGCACACATCTGTCCTTCATTTCCTTTGCCTGAAACATCTTTTTCTCATCCTTTCATCCGATTCTTTTCTTCTCCGATTTTCTCTGCCCGACATTTCTTCACGATTGCCGATATCTCCACAGGACTCTCTGCGGTTACGCCCTCATGACAGACGTTCTCCGCTTTTGCCTTCTACACACACTATAGTACATTCCGTGCGGAAAATCCAGTACTTTTTTCTCCCCTCCTCTGTCAACTCCTATACATAAGGCAGGTGTGTCAATTTTTTTCACACCTGCCTTACTTTTACTTCCGATACTCATTGTAATGTCAAAAGCTTCCAGCCCCAATATATCACACCTAGTCCCCAGCTCGTCAGAATCCCATACAATATCACCGGTCCTGCAATTGTAAATATCTTACAGCCGATGCCAAACACCTGTCCCTCCTTACTGTATTCAATTGCTGAGGAAGCCACCGAATTTGCAAAACCCGTAATCGGTACAACGCTGCCTGCTCCGGCATACCTTGTCAGCCTCTGGTACAAATTTAATCCTGTTGTCAGAGCAGATAAAAAAACCAGAGTAATCGTTACGTACAATGCCGCTGCCTCCTTGTCTGCGCCCAGCCCTGTATACCAGTTTAAAAGTGCCTGTCCGAACGTGCAGAT
>CAZCON010000414.1:0-1513 GCA_964500085.1 uncultured Lachnospiraceae bacterium | reverse complement strand
GATTATACCATAATTATGAGGATTTTTCAACCTTTTTGTGTTATAAGGTTTAAAGGTTTATTAAGAATCTCTGCCCCATCTGTCTTCCGGTACAAGTACTTTAACCGTCACAGGTAAGCGGGCAGAAGGCAGCGCATTCGCAGAGGCAAACAAAAAGCGACCCTGACGGGCCGCTTTTCAATATGGCATTTCATTTGTTTTTCAAGTATCCTTAGCTAAGGGAATCTCCATATTCCAGCTTGCTTACCGATACCTCGTAAGCAACCCTTTTTTCAAACTCGGTTTCCGACAGCTTTTTCTGATACTCTCTGCTTTGGATTCTGCCCCAAAGCTGCACATGACCGCCTACCGTAAAGCCTTCGGCAAACCGTGCATTCCGCCCCCAGCAGATACACGGAATGTAATCGGATTTTCCATATGGACGGTTCACCGCCAAAAGCACATCCGCAATTTCCCTGCCAAGCGGCGTTTTACGATAAATCGGCGGCTTACATACATAGCCGTCTAAAAAAATGTAATTTGGCTTCACGCTCTCATCCGGCTCCTCTTCCAACCGAATCTCTCTTGCAAACACGGAAAGCACAAGACGGTTTCTGCTTTCCTCATGACGGTTGTAAGAACGGAACTGTCCGATAATATGTGCAAATTGTCCCATGTAGTTCCCGGTCACGTCAAGCAAACGCTCCGACACCATGACCGGAATCACGTCGTTTGAATCGCTCAGACGGTTGACTGAAAGCTCTACCATGTAAAAGCTCTCGCCAAATACCTCATGGCTGTAAACAAATTCACTGACTACCTCTCCTACAATACTCACCTGGTTGTTTTCAAATACCTTATCTGTCATTTCGTATGACTCCCTTCTTTTTTCTCCTGTTTTAAAATAGCAGTTCCGGCTTCCTGCCTGCACTATATATCTATGGTGCTTCTGCTTCCTTTAGAAGCTTTCTTTTTCCATTTTTTGTAAATTATTTCGTAAATCCCGACACCCGCCGACAAACTCACCACCCTTCTTCCGGTGTCCCAGAAGTCTCAGTTTTCCTGAGTGAAATCCTATCATATTTACCATTTTTTTACAATAGCTTTTATTCTTTCTTTATAAAATCTTAATGATTTTCAAGGGTTTGCTAATTTTTTTCTTGCTAAATTTCAAAATTATGCTATACTAAGGAACGTAGTGTCGCGCCAACAGCTCCTTACTATTGTATCATTCGGTTATTTTTGCGGCACAGAGAAAGGATTTAGTATGATTACAAAGAAAGAAAACATACGAAACATCGCCATCATTGCCCATGTTGACCACGGAAAAACCACGCTGGTTGATGAACTGCTAAAACAAAGCGGTGTTTTTCGTCAGAATCAGGCAGTGCAGGAACGTGTCATGGACTCCAACGACATCGAGCGGGAACGCGGCATTACCATTTTATCCAAAAATACTGCCGTTTATTACAAGGACACCAAAATCAACATTATTGATACACCGGGACATGCCGATTTCGGCGGCGAGGTAGAA
>CAZCON010000413.1:0-1534 GCA_964500085.1 uncultured Lachnospiraceae bacterium | reverse complement strand
GTGCAGCAGGGACAGCCGAAGATGCGCTCCTTCCTTTTGTATATACCGGCTCCCAGTCCTATGAGTATTATGACGTGGGAAACGACCGGAATGCAAACTTTTTAACGGGACGGGCTTCAGAAGTTTGTATCCCTTCACAGGATACAAATGACGATGAAATGTCAGAATATGTATACGGTCTGTATCGGATTACGGATCATGAGCTGTTGGAGCAGTATCATATTACCGAACAGATTTATCCGGCAAGTACCACAAAGCTTCTGACGACCATGATTGCATTAAAATACTGTGATTTAAGCGAAAGTGTTGTTTTTAGTCACCACGCTTCTCATATCGGCGTATATGGGGCAGTGCTGTGCGGTTTTGAAGAGGGCGATACGGTTTTGCTGGGAGATTTAATTTCGGCTTTTTTGGTTTGCAGCGGAAATGATGCCGGAGTTGCCATCGCCGAGCACGTTTCCGGCTCTGTAGAAAGCTTTGCGGAGCTGATGAATACAGAGGCAAAAAAACTTGGAGCCGTGGATTCTCATTTTACAAATCCACATGGTCTGCATGACGCAAATCATTATACAACAGCATATGATATGTACCTGATTCTTGACGAACTGGTTCATTATAACAAATTTATTTCTACAATTTCCCAGCACTCCTGTACCATAGAGTATCAGGATGCAAATGGAAACGTAAAAAGTAAAACCTTTGAAAGTACCAATCTCTTTTTTAACGGAACCTTTAAAGCGCCGGAGGGAATTACAATAATCGGTGGTAAGACCGGAACCACAAATGCGGCGGGCTGTTGCCTGATGCTTTACTTTAAGGATGAGGCTGGTTATTATTATATTGCGGAGGTGTTCCATGCGCCTTCCTATGAAATCCTTTATGGAACCATGATAAAGCTGATGCAGTCGGTAAGTGCAGCTGAGCGTTAAAAGGAGGTGGAGAGTTTTTGGCAAAGGACAGTAACATTGTCAGATTTCGTACCAGACGGGAGGTAAATATCGGTCTTGTCGTTGCATTTGGGGTACTGGTACTGTTGGTTATCAATATTTACCGCTATATGACCTCCACCCACCTTTCCCTGTATGAGGTGCAGGAGGGAAGTGCCGGAAGCGAGGTTACCACAACTGCCATGATATTGCGCGATGAAACGGTGTATCGCACCAAACAGGCAGGCTATTTAAATTATTATTACAGGGAAGGCGCACGTGTCGCAAAGGGAGAGAGGGTGTATTCCTTAAACGATTCCTCCTCATGGAAAGATTTACTGAATCTGGAGGAAGAGAACGCAACACTGACAGAGAATGATTTGCAACGGCTGAAGGAACGGCTCCGCCGGTTTGCGGCAGATTATACAGATGTAGCATTTGGATCCTGTTATGAACTGAGGGAAGAGTTTCTTTCTGACTATTTGCGTTATCAGGACATTTCCATGCTGGATGCGTTGTCCGGACAGCTTTCTAATACCGGTGGGATTCAAACGGTATATTCCGAACAAAGCGGCACCATTACTTATTTTTCGGATGCCTATGACGGT
>CAZCON010000412.1:0-1534 GCA_964500085.1 uncultured Lachnospiraceae bacterium | reverse complement strand
TTTATTTTCTGCTGGTGCTGGGGTTGGCTTACAGGAACAGACCGATTCCGGTAAAAAACATTTCTGCCATAGCCTTAATCGGAATGGTGGTATTTGGTTTGATTTCAAGTCTGTGGAATGGTGATTTGGAGAACAGCATTTACGGAGGCGAATTTGAGGGAGAAGGTCTGATTACGCTTGTCAGCTATTACGCGATTTTTTTTGCGGCGGCGCATTTAAAGAAAAAGGAATACCGCCGTTGGCTGTGCCGCTTTCTTTGTATGGAGCTGGCGTTTGTAGCGGCATACGGTATTATGCAGTTTTTTCAGGTACCCTTTATGATTCATGCGCTGAATAAAGCGGCGATATTGCCGACGCGAAATCAGAATTTTTATGCGGCACTTCCGGTGCTTTTTCTTGGGTTTGTATTTGGGAAAATTTTATACGGAGAGGAAACCTCCGGCAAGCCGGGAAAACGTATGGTTTTATGGCACATACTGGCAATGCTTGGCTATGGAGCCTGCATCAGCGCGGATTCCCTTGTAGCATATTTGGGACTTATCATGCAGTTTCTGCTGCTGTTTTTCCTTGCATGCTTTCAAAAGCAGAAGCGTTTTTCCACCATTCTTCTTTTGTCGGCAGAGTTTTTTGCCGTGTTTTTTGTGTTTGACCTGTGTTCGGGTGGACAGGCAATCGAAGAGGTGCTGAGTCTGTTTTTTCAGATTCAGAAGGAGGGAAGTCTGCTGGGGGATTCCGTAGGAACCGGAAGAATGGCAATATGGAAGGAAACCCTGAAGCTGATTTCGGAAAAACCGATTCTCGGCTGCGGAATTGAATGCTATAGCATACAATATACGATGGGGGAGAACGTATATTTTTGCTCAAATGCACATAATGAATATCTCCAGATATGGGCAGAGCAGGGAATATTCTGCATTGCTTTTTACCTGTTATTTTTATTTTCGCTTTTTATTCCGGGGCTGTTGCAGTTCATAAAAAAGGACCGCTATGACTCGGATTTGGTGAGTAAAGCCGCCATGTTTGCCTTTTTTGGATACATCGCGCAGGCATTCGCAAATATCAGGGCGCTTCAGGTGGCGCCGTACTTCTGGCTCTGCTGTGGTCTGCTGTATGTGAGAAGACGGAAGCGGCAGGAGAAATAGCGGCAGTGCATAAGAAATAGCGGAAGTGGCGTGAAAATAACGGAAAACATACGCACTGACAAGAAAAAAGGATTGAAAATTTTTTCTTTTCGGTGTATAGTAGAGCTATATGAGCAGTTATGTGCTGTTTTTGTGCCCCTGCGCCGGAAGCGGAGCATGCTCTGTAGGTCTTTTAAAAAAGAAAATTATTTTAAGGAGGATTTATCCATGAAGTTTTTTATTGACACTGCGAATGTAGCAGACATCAAGAAGGCAAATGATATGGGCGTTATCTGTGGCGTTACCACCAACCCGTCCCTGATTGCAAAGGAAGGCAGAGTCTTCGAAGAGGTTATTAAGGAAATTACCGATATCGTAGACGGACCGATTAGTGGCGAGGTTAAGGCTACCAC
>CAZCON010000411.1:0-1549 GCA_964500085.1 uncultured Lachnospiraceae bacterium | reverse complement strand
AAAATCGTCAATAATCAGCACATGATCCTCTGCATTCAGAAATTTTCTGGATACAATCACATCATACACCTTTTTATGCGTAAACGACTCAATCTTAGACGTATATACCTCGCCGTCGATATTGATGCTCTGCGCTTTCTTTGCAAAAACCACCGGCACATTAAAATACTGCGCTGCCACGCAGGCGATGCCAATACCTGAGGCTTCAATCGTCAGAATCTTTGTGATATTCTTATCTGCAAAACGGCGTTTAAACTCCTTGCCAATCTCATTAAACAGTTCAATGTCCATCTGATGATTTAAAAAGCTGTCTACCTTTAATACATTTCCCTCTTTTACGACTCCGTCCCTGCGGATTCTTTCTTTTAATAGCTGCATTGCTTCTCCCTCATCTTTCGTTCCTTATTTTTTCTTGACAAACGGAGTCCTCTTTGTTACACAAAATCGATTCCCCCATAAATAACACATCCAGTACAACACATCCAGTACAAAATAAAGCAGCGGAAGTGTCACATAACGATACATATCGGTTTTTGCCAGATATGTATACTCATACTTATATACAATATTGATTTTCCGGAGCCAGTGATCCAACGCATAGCAGCCCTGCGCCACCGGAAGATTCAGCATCACCGAGGCTTCCAGCGAAAGATACCATAGTCCCAGCAGCACACCGCCAAAGCATACTGCCGCAAGAAGCACCCGCCTTGCATTCAGCTTCGGGAGCTCACACTTTGCCGTTACAAGACAGCCTGCCCCGAAAAACAATGCCGGAAACAGAAAAAACTGTACCACATCCCAAGCACCGGTTTCTGCCGAACCGCTCTCCCGCACAGACAGACTGAACACTGCAAGCACCACTGCAAGCACATAAATTATAACATAGGTAAGCGCTGCAAGCCCCACCCTCTGCATTATACTTTTCTTCATCGTAGCCTCCACCGTTTTCTCCTGCAAAGCCCTTTTGTTTATAAAAATCCATGCTTTTATCTGCTGACATGGCACGGTATTCCATAAAGTAAGAAAGGGATACCGTATACCGATATCCCCTTACGCTCAATTCGTTATTACAATATAACTTTATTCCGTATAAAAATTAAAACAATTTATATATGAGAAAAAGGTACACGTAAAAAACTTACTTGAATTATAACTTGGTTACGTTCGTAGCCTGCGGTCCCTTAGCGCCCTGTACGATTTCGAACTCAACAGCCTGACCCTCTTCGAGAGACTTGAAACCTTCCATGTTTAAGCCGGTGTAATGTACGAATACATCGTTACCCTGCTCATCGCTGATGAAACCAAAACCCTTCTGGTTGTTGAACCACTTAACAGTACCTTTGTTCATAGATGTTCCCTCCGAATAAAATAAATAATAGTGGTATACGAAATACCACTATTATTATACTATCCTTTTTTCAATGTGTCAAATGGTTTTGGAATTTTTTTTACAATTTCAGTCCTTTTTTTAACTCATTATGAAACAGCAGATACCAGAGTGCGACCGGCACCATAAAAAGAACGGCCGCAGGAAGCAGTACCTCAGCCT
>CAZCON010000410.1:0-1558 GCA_964500085.1 uncultured Lachnospiraceae bacterium | reverse complement strand
TCACATTTTACAGCCAAACCAGGCGCTTGTATTTACCCTGTTTGGCACCTATTACGGTACGGTAAAGGAGGCAGGCTTCTTTTATGTCAATCCGTTCTGCAGTGCGGTGGCACCGCAGAAGGCGGGACCAACTGCGTCTGTGAATGTTACAAATGCTACACAGGCAGCCAATGTTTCATTAGGGATTATGCCAGCGAAGATTTCGCTTCGCACCAGAACCTTAAACAATGACCGTCAGAAGGTAAACGATGTATTGGGAAATCCGATTATTATCGGCGCAAATGTAATCTGGAAGGTGGCAGACCCGACGGCAGCGGTATTTAATGTGGAAAATTTCGAGGACTTTTTATCTACGCAGTGCGATTCCGTAATCCGTAACATTGCAAGACTTTATCCTTATGATACGATGGAAGAGAGCTCTGCGGAAAAGACGTTGCGCGGCAGCAGCAGCGAGATTGCGGAGCAGATGGAGACGGAGCTTCAGGCAAAGGTGGCTGACGCGGGTCTTAAAATTTTAGATGTCCGCATTACGCATCTTGCTTATGCAGAGGAGATTGCGGCAGCAATGTTACAGCGTCAGCAGGCAGAGGCAATTATTGCGGCACGTCAGAAGATTGTTGAGGGTGCGGTCAGTATGGTGAAAATGGCAATCGACCAGCTTGGCGAGGAAGAAATTGTAGTCTTGGATGAGGAGAGAAAGGCAGCCATGGTAAGCAATCTTCTCGTAGTTCTTTGCGGCAACAAGGATGCCCAGCCGATTGTAAACAGCGGCTCCATTTATTAAATGAGTGAAACTATGCTTATGCCGGAGAAAAGGGAAGAGGCGTTACAGAGACGTTTAGAGCACCTTGCCGCCATGGAAGCAGAGGTGCGACAAAAGGAAAAGGCATTAAAGGAAAAGGAAAAAGCAAAGAAACAGGTACCGCTGCGCCTCTCGGCATCGCTTTGGGAGGAGCTTGCCGCATGGGCAGAGGAGGATTTTCGCTCGATTAACGGGCAGATAGAGTATCTGCTGGCAGAATGCGTCAGACGGCGAAAAAAAGAATAATATGATTGGAAGGGAACAGCTGCGTTTCACGGGCAAAATGGTAATTTTATGGACAGCCCGGAGAAAATGTGGTATACTGGCTTTATCTGAAAATACAAATGTTTTGGCGAAAAACGGAGGAAAAGAAGATGAAGCTTTGTTCTGTTTGTGATAAAAAAATTAGCGGAACATGGTGCAGTAATTGTAAGCGCTTTGTGAATCCTTATAATGTTCCGGATGATGTATACCTGAATGAGTCCCACGATCCGCGGAATGATGCAAATTGTACCTATCACATTTATCATACGGAAACAGATGCAAAGGAGAGTACAACTCAGAGAAATCCGGTGAGTACGAAGCGTACAGGGTCAGATTCCCAAAAGTCTAAAAGCGCAAAAATTGTGAAATGGATTATTATTTTATATATAGTTTTTGTGGCTTTCAATGTCATTGGCTCGATGCTGACAAGCAGCGTAGCAGATGTGGTGATAGATTCTTTTGAAAAGCTATGGAAGGAGGACTCTGCTGAGG
>CAZCON010000409.1:0-1567 GCA_964500085.1 uncultured Lachnospiraceae bacterium | reverse complement strand
TTATATGACGATGAACTATCGTATGGAGGTTGTAGAGGATAAGGATGAGGGCGGTTTTGTAGTTTCATTTACGGAACTTCCGGGATGCATTACCTGTGGTGAAACTATAGAAACAGCAGTTGCAAATGCTTTGGATGCCAAGAAAACATGGCTTGAAGCAGCAATGGAAGATGGCATTGAAATTCATGAGCCGGATAGCTTGGAAGATTATTCCGGACAGTTTAAACTTAGGATTCCTCGCAGCTTACACCGTTCTCTTTCAGAACATTCCAAGAGAGAGGGAATCAGTATGAATCAGTATTGTGTATATCTTCTGTCAAGAAATGATGCTGTTTATTCAAAATAGTATTTGCACATAAGGTTATAACTGTTATAAGGAAATGGCAACATTATGGCAACAATAAATCAGTAAGTGAAAATAATATATGTAACTGAGATAAAATATCGGCTCAAAAGTTATAAAACTTAAATTAAAATGTTTAAGAGCAGGAATGGCGGAGCTGAGTGTGAATAATCCAAATGCTCTTATCAAAGTTTTTGAGGTGCCGGATTTCGCGAGAGGCTTTTATGAGGAATTGTTTGAGTGATACAGAATAAAGAGAGTTTAATGAAAAGCCGGAACAGAGGAAAAAATTTGTAGTATAGAGGAAATGGTTGAGGGAAATCATGGAAAGCAATCGATTACGTGGGCGAAGGATTTGGTTTCTCAATACAAGGAGTATGCTGTTTACCGAAAGCTTGGTCTTGGCGTGGTTGCGTTACGCAAGGGGGAATTGATGGCAGGCGCGTCATCCTACAGTACCTATCGGGAGGGCATTGAAATAGAAATTGATACGAGAGAAGACGCACGGAGAAAAGGATTGGCATATGTCTGTGGCGCAAAGCTGATTTTGGAATGCTTAAAAAGAGGGCTATATCCAAGCTGGGATGCACAGAATAAGCAGCCGCTTTCTTTGGCTGAAAAACTGGGCTATCACTTTAGCCATGAATATGTTGCATATGAAATAACGGAGTATGGAGTTGGTTGAATATCATCCTGATGGTTACAGTATTATGCAAAATGGTGGAGAGTTTAATGATGCGGGACATTGCCATATGCATATTTTCCCAAGATATGCAGGAGACGGATTCGGTTGGACGTATGGTAATGAAAAAAGGACGGTAAATTCAGAAATCGCAAAGCGGATAAGAGAACAGATTGTGGTGTTACAGGAGCGTATACGCTAATTGGGGACTATCTAAGAACGCGGAATCGAAACATAACCGAACGAAAGGAAATTTTTCTTACGCATTTATCCGGATTATATGGGGGCGGCAGAGCTATGGCGGCGTTTGAACTGCGAAATTTATGCTGCCGGTTAAAAGAGAAAATATGGAAGCAGGATAAGCAGAGTAGATTCGCGCCTTCGGGGCATACTGAAAGAAAAAGAAATCTGGAGGCGTAATATGGAAATAGGAAAAGTGATTCTTACCGCACTACTGTCGGCAGCCGTGCTTTTTGTACTTGCAAAAATTATGGGGCATAAGCAGGTGTCGCAGCTGGATTTTTTTGATTATATTACAGGTA
>CAZCON010000408.1:0-1598 GCA_964500085.1 uncultured Lachnospiraceae bacterium | reverse complement strand
TTATGAATACTTATTATAACTTTTAGTTATAGTAATGCATTGTAAATACAGGCACAGGTGCGAAGCCTGCCGCCGCCCGTATATTACAATTTGCATAAAGGAGGAACCATGGAAGTCGAATCCACACTGTCCTCCTACCGCATCTTTAACGCCGTTGCCGAAGCAGGAAATATTTCCAAGGCAGCAAAGGAACTCTACATCAGCCAACCCGCCATTAGTAAGGCAGTCAGCAAGCTGGAGCAGAGCCTTTCTGTCAAGCTTTTCATCCGAAATTCACGCGGTGTTAAACTCACGGAGGAGGGTGCCCTGCTGTACGAGTACACCTGCTCTGCCTTCGAATCCCTTCGCCAGGGTGAGGAAAGCATCAAAAAGATTCACTCGCTTGGCATCGGTCACATTAAAATCGGAGTCAGCACCACACTTTGTAAATACCTGTTGCTTCCGTATCTGCAAAGCTTTATTGAAGCCTATCCTCACATTAAGGTGACAATAGAATGCCGCTCCACCTTTGAAACACTGACTCAGTTAGAAGAAGGAAAGCTTGATATTGGTCTCATCGGCAAACCGGCGCAGACAAAGAGTATTGATTTCTTTCCACTCAAAAGCATTCAGGATACCTTTGTTGCAAGTCCCACATATCTGGAAAACCTGCGTGAACGCGAGCCCTCCATTCTGGACAATTCCAGGGAATTATTCCAGCGGGCGAATCTCATGCTGCTAGATGAAAAGAACATTACAAGACTTTATATAGAAGATTACTTTACCAAACACAACATTCGCACCGGACAAATTCTTGAGGTCAGCAACATGGATTTACTGATTGAGTTTTCCAAGATTGGTCTTGGTATCGGCTGCGTTATCCGTGAGTTTGTGGAAAAGGAGCTTTCGGACGGCACATTACAGGAGCTTCCTCCGATTCATTCACTTGCCAGACGTACCGTAGGCTTCGCCTACAACAGGTCCACTGCACAAAGCGATTCGGTAAAGCGTTTTATTCAATTCTACAAAGGAGAAGACCACCTATGATAAAAAAAGCGAAACGCAAAGCAAAACACACGTTAAAGCGGCTGCGCCGTACCATAAAACACGGTATCTTCCGTTTTCTGGTTGCCATTTACGAGGGTGAACTGCGTATTTCCCTGTTTGGCATTATCTGTTTCCTGTTCTGTCTGGTTCTGCTGATTGGCTGCTTTCTTCCGAAGGGAGAAAAAAGCCGTTTTACCACCAGCGCCTCTTCGCTTGGTGATACGCTCACTCTGGCCTTGCATGAAACCGCAGGCTCTGCTAAGCACACGGAGCTTGACGCTGAGGTCACCCTTTTTCTCATTCCGGAGGAGGTCAATGCCGCTGCCCTGTCAGAATTTTATAACGCTCCCTTGTACGGCTTCTATCTGAACGGGAAAGAAATTGCTTACCTTCCGGAATTCTACGCTTCTCTTTCAAACGCCTTTCCGGACATGGAGCCTTACATTGGAGGTCTTTCCTTCGCCTATAACCCGAAGCGGCTTCCCTACAACCGTACCACGGACGTTGCGCTGCTTTCGCGGGACGGGATTCATACCCGTCTCGAAGCGGATGCCCTGTACTATGTTATCGGT
>CAZCON010000407.1:0-1635 GCA_964500085.1 uncultured Lachnospiraceae bacterium | reverse complement strand
TGTATATGTAGTTGCTGGTGTTAAGCTTGTTATATTAATTTCACGTTCTCCATCTATGGCCTGCGAATTAAAATTAGAATCTTGCATGCGCTCTTGTGGATGTGCGAACTGTCCTCATAACATTATTGAGGTCGGTTCATATATTGGAAGTGCTGAATGGCAGCAAGATTGTGACAGAATAAATAAAGAGCTTCAAGAGAAGAAAGAACTTGAGAGAGAAATTTTTATACGAGAAATCCTCCTTCATTGTGTCTTTCCTTTACTCAATGTTGACGGTGTTGGATTTTTTATTAAAGACCATTTCGTAACCTGTGGGCATTGCCTCAAAGAAGGATATGTGAAAATAGTATACGAAGGAAAAGAAATGATTTTCCGAAAGGAGGATGCAAGTGTTTATCATACCATTGACCCTAAGTCAGATGACGAGCAATATAGTGATATTGCGATTTTTCCGATGAAAGGTATAAGAAAATTTATAAAGATAGGAGCTGAACCTGATGAGTTTCAATATACAATATTCGATAAAATATTAATGATAGCTTCTATAGAACATAAATGTGAAAGGCCTTCGTCTGATAATGTGTCTCCAATCTTTGCTCCACCCATAGAGAAATATGAGTTGATTACCTCACGAGCCAAAGAATTATCAATAATTGGTTTCACCAATAAAGAAGGTTCTTATGTCTCAAACTTTTTTGAGGTTTTTACGGAAAAAAGATTTGGTCCGGGAGCCAGTGGCAGTCCTATCTTTAACGAAGATAACGAGGTCTTAGGACTATTAGTAGGTTGTCGGAATCCTCAATCTGCTCCCAATATAATTCTATTTCAACCATTGGCACGTTACGAATACGGCCTAGGATTGTATTAGTGAAATCAATATTAGGTGTAACGGATAGAAGGCATAGAAGCTGTATTTGGCGACTGCGCCTTTGATATTTCCGCGAGAGCCGTCATAGAGGAAAATGACAACGGATGCGAGGATTGCTCCGGCAATGCCGTAGTGCATCATAAGGGGAAAGGTGAAGAGAATCTGCATCACTGCCTGAGATGGAAAGGAGACATGGTGACGATGGATCCACGGCTCGATTGTCTGACGGCGAAGCATATAGAATATGACAATCATCAGTATACCGCGCCAGTCATAGTCAACTTCTGACCACCAAGCGAGGAAACATATGCAAGAAATCGAGAAGCAACAGAGAGGTCCATTCTCGCATAGGCGATCGAACACCGCTAAAGCAGCCACACCAAGAAAGAGGGTGAACATCACGTTGTGCGTCCCGTCATTTCCGTTGAGAATGTACCACGGAACTTCACTTATAATGGCGAACCCAAGCAGGGTAAGGAAATACCATGTCCGGCTACGGGTGTGGGCGAACCCCTCTGCAATCAGGAACGCGAAAACCGGGAATGCGATGCGTCCGAAGCAGCGCATGGAATTATATAAGGGAGTGCCCGGCTCCATTAGGAAATAGGCGCAATGGTCGGCCACCATCGACAGCACGGCGATAATCTTCAGTGCGCTCCCGCTCATACGGAGCGGAAGCGGTACTAAAAATGATTTGGAAGTAGTGGTTATAATGTAAAATTTAATCAAGAAGTGCGCCAGGAAATCTAATCGAGAAGTGCGCCACC
>CAZCON010000406.1:0-1637 GCA_964500085.1 uncultured Lachnospiraceae bacterium | reverse complement strand
AACTGAGCTGCATCCGGTGTCGTCTCCGGCGGACGTGTCGGCGCTACCGGAGGTGTAATGGTTCCCGGCAGCTCCGGTAGCTTTGTCGGAGTGGGCGGTATGGTTGGCGCTTCCGTAGGCACCTCCGGCGGCGTACTCACCGGCTGTCCTGTCGGCAACACCGTTGCTGGCGGCGTTACCTCCGGCGCATCTGTCGGTCTTTCAGGTGCTGCCGTTACCACGGGCGTGATTTCCGGCGTTACCTCAGGCTGTTTTGTCGGAACCGGAGTCGTCCTCTCCTCTTTCAGCTTTGCATACAGCACCACGTCCCCTGTAAGCTCCGCAGTCGGATTCCACGGCGTGGTAAGAGCCTCCTCCATATACCAGCCCTCCAGTAAGAAGCCGGCCTCTTTCAGCTCCTCCGGCAGAGGATACGCTTCCGTACCCTTCTCCGTTGTCAAAACCTTTCCCAGAAGATATCTGGTTCCCTTCACCATCCCATATACGGAATATACCGTGCCATGTTCATAGCGCCAGTCAAGTGCAAGCTCTTCCTCCTCCACCGACGCACTTAAATTATAAATAGTGCCCTGAAACGCTACTGCAAAGGCATCCTTGCCGATTTCCGCATCTGCGTACAAATGCACCTCCCGAATGCCGGTACAGCCGTAAAATGCACTTCTTCCAACCGACTGTACTCCCTTCGGAATTACCAGCACTCCTTCCAGACCCCTGCACTGATAAAACGCACGCGCGCCAATTTTTTTCAATGTCTGCGGAAGCTTCACCTCTCCGGTAAGCTTACTGTTTGCAAACGCCTTGATTCCAATTTCCGATAGTCCCTCCGGCAAACACAGCTCCGCATCAAAGCCGGTACGATAAAATGCATACGCACCGATTTCCTTTACCGACGGCGGTATCACCAGTTCACCGGAAAAGCCCGTGCATCCGTAAAATGCGTAATGACCAATCTTTTCCAGCGTTTTCGGCAGCGTCAGGTCTCCGGTAAACGCGCAGCCATAAAACGCACGGTTTCCAATACCGGTGATTCCTTCCTCCAGCGTAAGCGTATGTATCTGCTGCCGGTATTTGTACCACGGTGCCGCATCCGGTGTTGCAAAATGCTGCATTCCCCCGGTACCACCGACCCAAAGCGCATAACCGTCCTCGTCCGGAAGCAGCTGCCAGTACACTTCCCCGCCGCAGCATCCGGAATATATCTCTTCCCCTGCCTGTACCCTGTCCGGTCGTTGTCCGCTTTCTCCCGACAACACCCCGCAGAGTATCACAAGCAGCAGAATCATTGCCCTTAACCTGCGTTGCTTCATGCCATCACTCCTTTGTACTCCGGCTACCTTCCTGCATTGTACTGAATGGTCTCCAGTAAGCTTTCTGCCATTTCCTCGTTGGTAAGCACTGCTACCAGTGCTGCTGCAAATGCAATTGCCGTTCCCATGCCTCTGCTCGTAATTACATTACCGTCCATTACAACTGCGTCCGGCATTGTTTCCGCACCGAGCAGCTGCTCCTCAAAGCCCGGAAAACAGGTCGCATGTCTGCCCTGCAACAGCCCATACTGCCCCAGCACACTCGGCGCAGCACAAATTGCCGCAAGATATTTCTTTTCCTTCGCATAGGAAAGGAGGACTCCTTTTAAG
>CAZCON010000405.1:0-1653 GCA_964500085.1 uncultured Lachnospiraceae bacterium | reverse complement strand
AATCGGACTGGGCGTAAAAATATTGGTGGAGCATTTGTTTCAGTTATAGTTTCAGAATATTTCGGTGGAAGGAAGAAGCGAAAAGAGAGGCGAATGTATGAAAATCGGATTTGATAATGACAAGTATTTAAAAATGCAGTCAGAGTACATTATGGAACGTATCGGAAGGTTTGGAGACAAGCTGTATCTGGAGTTCGGTGGGAAGCTGTTTGATGATTTGCATGCGTCCAGGGTGCTGCCGGGATTTGAACCGGACAGTAAGCTGAAGATGTTGTTAAAGCTTGCGGACAAGGCTGAGGTTGTCATTGTGATTGGTGCAGATTCCATCGAGCAGAACAAGAAGCGTGAGGACTTAGGAATTACCTACGATGAAGATGTGATACGTCTTGTGGAAGAATATAAAAACTGCGGTTTGTATGTGGGGAGCGTTGTTGTAACGAAGTATGCCGGTCAGGCAGCGGCAGACCTGTTTCGGGAGAAGCTGGAAAAGCGCGGTATCAGGGTATATCGGCATTATGTGATTGAGGGCTACCCAACGAATGTAGCTCAGATTGTAAGTGATGACGGATTCGGCAGAAATGATTATATTGAAACAAGCCGTCCGCTTGTGGTAGTTACGGCACCAGGGCCGGGCAGCGGTAAAATGGCCACCTGTCTTTCCCAGCTTTATCATGAGAATAAGCGGGGGATTAAGGCCGGGTATGCAAAGTTTGAGACCTTCCCAATCTGGAATCTTCCGTTAAAGCATCCTGTCAATCTGGCCTACGAAGCGGCTACTGCAGATTTAAATGATGTGAATATGATTGACCCGTTCCATTTGGAAGCATATGGAGTAACCACGGTGAATTACAACCGTGATATTGAGATTTTTCCGGTTCTGAACGCGGTATTTGAGGAAATCTATGGTGAGAATCCGTATAAGTCACCAACGGATATGGGAGTTAATATGGCCGGCAACTGCATTGTAGAGGATGAAATCTGTTGTCAGGCTTCTAAACGTGAGATTATCCGCCGTTATTATAAGGCGTTAAATAAGCTGGCAAAGGGCGAGGATACGGAAAACGAGGTTTACAAAATCGAGCTTCTTATGAAGCAGGCAAAGATTACCACGGATGACCGTGCTGTGACTGTGGCGGCAAAGCAGCGGGCAGAGCTGCTCGGTGTGCCGACGGCAGCCATTGAGCTTCCGGATGGTACGCTGATTACATCAAAGACAACGGATTTGCTTGGTGCATCTGCAGCGCTGCTGTTGAACGCACTCAAGTATCTGGCAGGAGTGGAGCATGATACGCACTTGATTTCTCCAAGTGCGATTGAGCCGATTCAGGATTTGAAGGTGGGATATCTTGGCAGCAGAAATCCGCGTTTACATACCGATGAGGTGCTGATTGCACTTGCTATTTCTGCAGTGGATGATGAGAATGCGAAGCGCGCCATGGCAGAGCTTCCAAAGCTTCGGGGATGTCAGGTACATACTTCTGTCATGCTCTCAGAGGTAGATATCGGCGTATTTAAAAAACTTGGCTTGGATTTGACCTGTGAACCGGTTATGAAAAAGAAAATGGGAAAATAAGGAAACGAGGCTGATACCCGTGAAAAGAGTACAGCCTCGTTTTTGTTTTACGGGAAATACGGAGCGCGGCGGTGCTTACT
>CAZCON010000404.1:0-1671 GCA_964500085.1 uncultured Lachnospiraceae bacterium | reverse complement strand
TCTTATCCGGCACAAGCGCTACAAACGTATTGCCTCCGTTCTCCTTCAAAAATGTGGGTATCTGTCCGGTAATAATCCTCCAGCTCCAGTTCTCCGAACAAATCTATATACTCCATTCCGTCCAGTGTCTTCTTCACATATTCCGCAAGTGCGTCATAATCCGGCGACGGATAACCATACTCCTTTGCAAGATAATAATTCTTATCCGGCACAAGCGCTACAAACGTATTGCCTCCGTTCTCCTTCAAAAATGTCTCATACACATACTGAAGGCGCCCCACAGAGTATTCGACTAACGTCGCATTGAACTCCTGTTCAATTTTCGCAATATAGCCATCCTTTACCGCAAGGCCGTTATTCTCGCTTAACCCAAGCACATTAAGCTGAAACTTTGCCTTTAGGGAGCGGAAAAACTCCCGAAACGGAAACTGATCCACCGTGTATGCCTCAAACTTATCAATCACCGTCTTATCCACAATTCCTTCCCATGTGATTTTCTCAGGGAACTGTGCAAGCGGTCGTCTTTCGCTCTCCGACGTTTCGGCAGGATTCTTAAATTGAAAACCGCACAGCACCACAAAGAAAGCAAGGAAGGTCAGAAAAGCACCGGTTACTACAATATTTTTTATTTTACTTTGCATTTCATCCCCTCCTTTTAAAATCGGAAATACAGGAACGGGCTAAAAGACCCATCCACAAAATAAGCTGTCACCACAAGAAGCATTCCTATCACAAACACCGGCTCCAGAATATCGCAAAGGAACGCTCCTATCTGCTTTTCCTTTAGCTTTAACACCGCATGCTTCACAAGCGGCGTTGCACCGAGGACTGCTGCCAGAAGCACCACCCCATAGCTTCCAAAATAATATGCCGTTTCCTCCGACCAGAGCGGAAGCCCGCCTGCGCCAAACATATTTCCCAAATCTGCAAGTGCACCCGATAATCCATTCGCACTAAAAATAACAAAGCTGATTAAAATCGCAACCACTACATAGATATGAGAAACAAATCGTGGCAGCTTTGCAAAAAATTGATTCAGGAAAAACTTTTCAAGCACAAGAAATGCCGCAAAGAAAAGTCCCCATAGAATAAACGTCCAGTCCGCGCCGTGCCAGAAGCCGGTCAAAAACCAGACAACCAATGTGTTAAACAGCCAGCGTCCCTTCGATACCCGGTTTCCGCCAAGCGGAATATAGACATAATCCCTAAACCATGTGCCAAGAGACATATGCCACCGTCTCCAGAACTCTGCAATGCTCTTCGAAATAAACGGGTAATTGAAATTTTCCAGAAAATGAAATCCAAAAATTCGTCCGAGTCCGATTGCCATATCCGAGTAACCCGAAAAATCAAAATAAAGCTGTAATGAAACAGCTACGGCATACAGCCAATAGCCCGCCACCGTTGCTTCCTCCATGCCATGCATGGTTCTTGCAAGTGCTCCAAGCGTGTCCGCAAGCAACACCTTCTTAGAAAGTCCGATGATAAAGCGGGTCACACCGTAACCAAAATTTTCAAAGGAGTGCGTCCGGTGGGAAAGCTCCTCCTCCACGGTAGTATATCGTACAATCGGTCCCGCAATCAGCTGTGGAAACAGCGCTACGTAGGTAGCAAGCCGTATCGGGCTTTTCTGCACCTTCGCCTCCCCACGGTATACGTCAATGGTATAGC
>CAZCON010000403.1:0-1697 GCA_964500085.1 uncultured Lachnospiraceae bacterium | reverse complement strand
ATACTGTCAGATCAAAGAAAAAACTGCTTGACATTTCCAAAAACCGCCCGTATACTATAAGACAGTTAGATTTACGATAAACAAAAGACGTTGAGAAAGAGAGTACACATCTGCCGAAAGGCACAGCGAGTCCGGGACAGTGGAAGCCGGATGCAAGTAGCGGATGCTTGGAAAATCACTTTTGAGTTGCAGGTCGAACGAGCTTTTTAGTAGACCGCGCCGGGGCTTTCCCGTTATAGAAAGGACGTATGAACGGCTGCACGCCGGAGTACCGAATAGGTGGTATCACGAGACTTTATGCTCCCGTCCTATTTAGGACGGGAGCTTTTTCTTTAGGAAATTTTGCAATTTCCTATAAAGAAAAAGACGCTCCGCTGTGGATGCACACGCTTTTGCAGAGGATGAATCAATTCAGGCAAACCGAAAGGCTTTGTAACATGAAAGGAGGACAATTATGCTGTACAACAAGGTTGACACGAATATGAATTTCGTGGAAAGAGAAAAGGAAGTCGAAAAGTTCTGGAAGGATGAGAAGATTTTCGAAAAGAGTATTGAGGCAAGAAAACAGGGGGAGACCTATACGTTCTATGACGGTCCGCCGACAGCAAACGGAAAGCCGCATATCGGTCATGTGCTGACCCGTGTGATTAAAGATATGATTCCGCGTTACCGTACCATGAAGGGCTATATGGTGCCGCGTAAGGCAGGCTGGGACACCCACGGCCTTCCGGTAGAGATTGAGGTGGAGAAGCTCCTTGGTCTGGATGGAAAGGACCAGATAGAGCAGTATGGTCTGGAGCCGTTTATTGATAAGTGTAAGGAAAGTGTCTGGAAGTACAAGGGAATGTGGGAGAATTTCTCCGGCACTGTTGGTTTCTGGGCAGACATGGACGACCCGTATGTAACCTACCATGACAACTATATCGAGTCCGAGTGGTGGGCACTCCGTCAGATTTGGGATAAGGGGCTGTTATATAAGGGCTTTAAGATTGTGCCGTATTGTCCGCGTTGCGGAACCCCACTTTCCTCCGCAGAGGTGGCACAGGGCTATAAGGATGTGAAGGAACGCTCCGCCGTGGCGCGCTTTAAGGTGGTGGGTGAGGACGCATACATCTTAGCATGGACGACGACTCCGTGGACCCTGCCGAGTAATGTGGCACTTTGCGTGAATCCGAATGAGCGTTATGCAAAGGTAGCAGCGGCAGACGGTTACACCTACTACATGGCAGAGGCACTTCTTGATACCGTGCTTGGAAAGCTTGCAACGGAAGATACACCGGCATATACGGTATTGGAAACGTATCTTGGCAAGGATTTGGAATACAAGGAATACGAGCCGCTTTTTGACTGTGCGGTAGAGCTTTGCAAAAAGCAGAATAAGAAAGCATACTATGTTGTTTGCGATACCTATGTTACGCTGACTGACGGTACCGGCGTGGTACATATCGCTCCGGCTTTCGGTGAAGACGATGCGAACGTAGGAAAGAAGTATGATTTGCCGTTTGTACAGCTCGTTGACGGCAAGGGCGAAATGACGGCAGAAACTCCGTATGCCGGTGTATTTGTGAAAAAGGCAGACCCACTTGTGCTGACTGATTTGGAGAAAAAGGGACTTTTGTTTGATGCGCCGAAGTTCGAGCACTGCTACCCGCACTGCTGGCGCTGTGACACGCCGTTAATTTACTATGCGCGTGAGT
>CAZCON010000402.1:0-1713 GCA_964500085.1 uncultured Lachnospiraceae bacterium | reverse complement strand
ATACCTGTGGGAAGAAGCTGACGGAGTGTGCGGACACGGACAAAGACCACAAGTGTGATACCTGTGGAAAGAAGCTGACGGAGTGTGCGGACACGGACAAAGACCACAAGTGCGATACCTGTGGCACGGCGATGGGCGTACATAAGGCAGCGGAAGGGAAGCATACCTGTGACTATTGCGGAACTAAGGTAACGGACTGCGCCGATGATGACAAAGACCATAAGTGCGATACCTGTACCACCAAAATCAGTGACCATACGGGCGGAACGGCGACCTGTACGAAAAAGGCAGCCTGCTCTGTTTGCGGCGAAGAATACGGAACTGTTTTAGGGCACGATTGGGATACAAGCGCATGGTGCGGTGGCGGCGCGGAAGGGCACTACCACGCCTGTAAGCATACCGGCTGTACCGAAAAGTCCGATGTTACGGCGCATGCCTTTACAAAAGGCGTTTGTACCGTCTGCAATACCAAAAATACCTTCGGCACGGAGGGCTTGCGCCTCTCTTATGATGCAGATAGCGATGGCTACGTGGTTACTTCCTATCGCGGCACGGCAACCGATGTTGTAATCCCGTATTTTTATGACGGCACCAACGACATGAAGCCTGTTACGCAGATTAGCGGAAGCGCATTTCAAAATAGTAGTATAGTGAGCGTGGTAATTCCGGACTCTGTGACAAAGATAGGCGAGGGCGCATTCCAGAGCTGCACAAGCATTGAGAGTATAACGCTGCCGGATTCTGTGACGGAGATAGAACGGTCGGTATTTTATGGCTGTAGCGCTCTTACGAGTATAACCATACCGGATTCCGTGTATGTGATTGGTGTGGATGCGTTTAAGAACACCCCGTGGCTTACCTCTTATCTGGAGGCGCAGCAAAACGGTCCGGTGTATATTGGAAAGGTGCTTTATACCTATAAGGGCGCGATACCGGAAGATTATACGCTTGCAATAAAGGAAGGCACGAAGGGAATTGCCATAAATGCATTCCTGAATACGAATGTCACCGGCGCAGGGAATATAACGTCCATTAGTATGCCGGATTCGCTGTTGTGGATAGGCGCCCGTGCGTTTAAAGGCTGTGCAAATCTGGGAGCAGTTGTGATAGGCAAAAATGTCACGTATATCGATGATGACGCATTTGCGGAATGTACGAAGGTCGCAACGATTACGATAGGCACCAAGGTAGAAACCATCAGCTATGGTGCTTTCCGTGGCACCGGAATAACAACGTTGACGATTCCTGCCAACGTAAAAACTATAGGAAGTATAGCGTTTAGCGGCAATAACCTTAGGAGCGTTACCGTCGAGGGAACGGGCTTAGAGAAACTCGATGATGCGTTTCGGAGTTCTACCAATCTTGAAACCGTGACATTTGAACGGACGCTGGAGGAACTAAAAACCATAAGCTGCGGCATCTGGTATGAGTACTGCCCGAAAACGGTAGTAACCTACACGGGAGGTTCGTTCAAGGTGTACCACAGTGCAAAGGCTGCCACCTGTACCGAGGACGGCAATATCGAGTACTGGTATAACGTCATAGACGACGGAAAGTATGCCTCTCAGGACTTCGCTAACAGCAGTAAAATCACGGGCGACGTTGTGCTGCCGGCGGGCTGCGTTGATACCGACAACGACTATAGGTGCGATATCTGCGGAACGAATCTGTGTAGCGACCATACCTTTGTAAATGGCGTTTGTACCGCTTGCG
>CAZCON010000401.1:0-1716 GCA_964500085.1 uncultured Lachnospiraceae bacterium | reverse complement strand
ATTAAACACCGTGGTTTTACCGGCACCGTTCGGTCCAATCAAGCCGGCAATCTCCGTAGCACCAACAGTAAGATTAAAATCATCAACGGCAACAAGACCTCCAAAGGTAATTCCCAAATGGCTGCATTCCAATACCGGACGCTTCTCTCTGTCACGCTCCGGCAAAATGCTCTCACTTACAACTTCAAGAACTTTTCCCTTATCCATTTGCGTTTTCCTCCTTTGCCTTCCTTTTTCTTACAAACACACCCTTTATCTTTTCTCCCAGCGTTTCAAAAAAGCTGCGTATCTTCCTGTTATTGGTTCCCAGCATAACAAGAATCAGTACGATTGCATAAACCAGCATACGGTAATCGCTGAACTCACGAAGCAACTCCGGAAGCAGGGTAAGAAGTGCGGCTGCAATCAGGGAGCCGCGTATACTTCCCAGTCCGCCCAATACCACAAAGACAAGAATCAGAATCGAGGTGTTGAAATCGAACTTTGTCGGAGATACCGTAGAGAAATTATGGGCAAACAGCGCGCCTGCCATACCTGCCATAGCCGCAGAAATGGAAAACACAAGCAGCTTATATTTCGTTACATTGATACCGACTGCCTCTGCAGCAATGCGGTTATCGCGAAGCGCCATGATGGCACGTCCGGTACGACTCTGAATCAGGTTGAAAATCACAACCAGACAAAGGAACAGCAAAACGAAGCCAAAGGTAAGCGTTGCAATCTTGCTGACACCGGTACACCCCATCGGTCCGTTTAAAATCATCTTTCCGCCCTCTGCCAGTTCGATTTTGTTTTCAATCAGGGAAATATGCAGTCCCTCGGAATCCAGACCAACATATAAAATATTCACAATACTCTTAATAATCTGACCGAACGCCAACGTCACAATGGCAAGATAGTCGCCCTTTAAACGAAGAATCGGAATGCCGATTAACAATCCGGCAAGTGCCGCAAGCGCACCGCCTACAATCACTGCCACCAGCAGACAAAGAAACGCAGAATCCGTTGTCTGGCGAAGCAGGGAGCTTGCAATCACACCGGCAAACGCGCCAATGCTCATAAATCCCGCATGTCCCAAACTTAGCTCACCAAGAATACCTACCGTAAGATTTAAGGAAACTGCCATAATCATATAGGCACAAATCGGAACCAGCTGCCCGTTGATTAGGTTGGAGGTAACCCCGACCTCCTTTAAAACCAGTGTAATCAAATAGACTGCAACAACTCCGCCGAGGGTAAGTAAATTTTTTTTCGCTGTCTTGTTTCTCGTTTTCATCCGGCCCACCTCACACTTTCTCACTAATCTTCTTGCCCAGAAGTCCGGTCGGCTTCACAAGAAGAACGATAATCAGCACGGCAAATACAATCGCGTCGGAAATCTCCGTGGAAATATATGCCTTTGCAAAAATTTCAATGATACCAAGCAGGATGCCTCCCACCAGTGCGCCCGGAATGGAACCAATGCCACCGAATACGGCTGCTGTGAACGCCTTAATACCCGGCATGGAACCGGTCGTCGGTGTCAGGTTCGGATAGGCAGAGCAAAGCAGCACGCCCGCAATCGCCGCCAACGCAGAACCAATGGCAAAGGTAACAGAAATCGTTGTATTGACATTGATTCCCATAAGCTGTGCCGCGCCCTTATCCTCGGAGCAGGCACGCATTGCCTTTCCCATCTTGGATTTTCCGGTAAACAGGGTCAGAGCCACCATAATC
>CAZCON010000400.1:0-1717 GCA_964500085.1 uncultured Lachnospiraceae bacterium | reverse complement strand
GTACAAAATACAACATAATAATTTTATACTTTTTTAAAAGTTATGTCAAGCATTACATGAATTGAATTTACTATTTTGAATTTATTTTCAAATTTGAAACTACTGCGCCAATGCGCCAATATAGTAGAATCCCTTGCATTCCACCAGTTTCACTGGGACTAATTTCCCAATCAAGGAAGCTTCTCCCGGAAAGTGTACTAAAAGATTATTGCTTAAACGGCCGGTCAGCAGGGAACCATCCTGCTCGTTCTGTTCCTCCACCAAAACCTCCGCTACCGTTCCGGTATACCTTGCCGTAAGCTTTCCGGACTGTTCTGATACAAGCGCAAGTAAGCGCTGAAAACGCTCCTTTGCCACCGCTTCCGGCACCTGATTTTCCATGACTGCCGCAGGAGTACCGGTACGCTTGGAATATAAAAAGGTGTATGCAGAATCAAATCCTGCCCGTTTCACCACCTCAAGCGTATCCTTAAAATCCTCCTCCGTCTCTCCCGGAAAGCCCACAATAATATCCGTTGTCAGAGAAAGTTCCGGAATGGCTGTCTTTATTTTGTTTACCAGCGTCAGATACTCCTCCTTTGTATACCTCCGGTTCATCCGGCGTAAAACCTCCGTACTGCCGGACTGCATCGGTAAATGCAGGTGACGGCAAATCTTCTTCGACTCCTTCATCACTTCAATCAGCTCATCCGACAAATCCTTAGGATGCGAAGTCATAAAACGAATCCTCCTAATGCCATCCACCTTTTCTACCTCACGAAGAAGCTCTGCAAAGCTCATCGGATGTTCTAAGGTCTTTCCGTAGGAATTTACATTCTGACCGAGAAGCATGATTTCCACAATGCCCTCCTCTGCCAGCTTCCGTACCTCAGTCAGAATATCCTCCGGTTTTCTGGAACGCTCTCTGCCGCGCACATATGGTACAATACAATAGCTGCAGAAATTGTTGCAGCCGTACATAATATTCACACCGGCCTTAAAGCGGTATTTATGCTCGCTCGGCAGCTCCTCCACTATTTTATCTGTTCCCTCAAGCACCTCAAACACGCGCTTTTCCCCACATACCTTACGCCAGATAAGCTCTGCCAGCATATAGATATTGTGTGTACCAAATACAATATCAACAAAACGATAGCTCTTTTTTATCTTCTCAATCACATGCGGCTCCTGCATCATACAGCCGCACAATGCGATCCGCATTTCCGGATTCTTTGACTTTAAATTGCCCAGATAGCCGATGCGTCCATATACCTTTGTGTTTGCATTTTCCCGTACCGTACAAGTGTTGTACAATACAAAATCGGCCTGTTCAGAGTCGGTTTGCACATAGCCTGAGGTCTCTAAAATGCCGGCAAGCTTCTCAGAATCCTTGGCATTCATCTGACATCCAAAGGTTTCAATATGATATGTAAGCTTCCTGCCTAATTCTTTACTTTTTTGTTCATTATGCTGTTTCAGCAGCTCCATAAAATAAAACTGGCGTTCCGGCTCTGTGGCAGGAATCCTGCCCTGTTCCTTTTCTGTCTGCATCTAAAACCTGTTCCTTTCTGTTGTTCCTCACTTTCGAATCTGTCCCTGTCCAAAAACAATATATTTTGTAGTTGTCAGTGCCTCAAGTCCCATAGGTCCTCTCGCATGAAGCTTCTGGGTACTGATTCCGATTTCTGCGCCAAAGCCAAACTCCTCGCCATCGGTAAAGCGAGTAGACGCATTGACA
>CAZCON010000399.1:0-1731 GCA_964500085.1 uncultured Lachnospiraceae bacterium | reverse complement strand
GTATGATACACCATCCTCATTTATTTTGCAAGGCACTCAGTTATTGAGCGCTTACGTTTTTTCTTCATAATAGAAATTCTTCCGAGTAATTTTTTGTGTGTGATAAAATTTTTTTCCATCCGGAATGGAATGCTACAAGAACATATTACATACTTCGTCCGAAATGTCAATAGAATTAAACAAGAGGATACACTTCTCTTTTATGATTCCCTCTGTTATAATGTATGTAAAAGGTAACGCGCAGTTTATGGAGGTGCTTATGTTTTATACAATGACGTTAAATCCGGCGCTGGATTACAATCTGACGCTGCAGGAGTTTTTAGAGGGGCAGGTGAACCGTTCCGTAAAGGAGGAACTGATTCCGGGCGGGAAGGGGCTTATGGTGTCACGAATGTTGAAAAATCTTGACGTGGATTCGATTGCATTCGGTTTGATTGCCGGCTTTACCGGAAAGGAGCTTGAGCGGAGAATGCAGGAGGCGGGGGTATGTACGGATTTTATATATCTTCCGGAGGGGATGACTCGCATCAATGTCAAGCTTTGGGGCGGTCTGGAGGGAGAAATCAATGCCGGCGGGCCGGTCTGCGATGAGGAGAGCAGGAATGCGTTGCTTGACAGGCTTGCGGTGTTGACTCCGGAGGATGTGCTGGTGCTTTCCGGCAGTGTTCCGATGTCCCTTTCAGAGAAGTTCTATGCAGAAATAATGAAGCGTGTGATGACGCAAAATCCGAGGGTTGTGGTGGATGCTACGGGTGAGCTTCTCCGGAGTGTTTTAAGATACCGCCCTTTTTTGGTGAAACCGAATCATCATGAGCTGGGAGCGTTGTACGGGGTGACACTGACAACAAAGGAGGAGGTACTGCCATACGCAAAGAGGCTACGGGAGGAAGGAGCATGTAATGTTCTGGTGTCCCTGGCAGGGGAAGGAGCCGTGCTTGCGGCATCGGATGGACATGTGTGGTTTGGTGAGGCACCAAAGGGAACGGTTGTGAATACGGTAGGCTCCGGAGATTCCATGGTGGCAGGCTTTCTTGCAGCCTGTGAAAAAGAAAAAGCTCCGGAATGCGCGCTTTGTTACGGAATTGCGGCAGGCAGTGCCAGTGCGTTTTCTGCAACACTTGGAACAAAGGAGGAGGTAGAGGAGCTGGTGACATCCGTAAAAATAACCTGTGCAGAGTGAGGCGTTTTTTCGGAACCCTTCTGCATTTTTGTAGGAAATCAGCCTTGTGGAAGAAGCAAGTTTACATTGACAAAAATATGTCATTGCAATATAATTATCCTGTACATTTATGCAAGGAGGAAGAGATATGCAGAAGGTGATTTCGACTGCGGTGATTAAGCGTTTGCCGCGGTATTACAGATATTTGGGAGAACTGCGGAAAAAAGAAGTGGTTCGTATCTCGTCCAAGGAATTGAGTGAAAGAATGAATGTGACTGCGTCGCAGATTCGTCAGGATTTAAATAATTTTGGCGGTTTTGGACAGCAGGGTTACGGATACAACGTGGAGTATTTATATACGGAAATTGGGAAAATTTTAGGCTTGGATGAATAGCATGAGGTGGTTATTATCGGTGCGGGTAATCTGGGACAGGCAGTGTCGAATTACCCGGACTTTGCACGTCGCGGTTTTGCCATCAGGGCAGTATTTGATATTAAGCCTGAGCTGCTTGGGAAAACGCTCGGAAATGCGAAAATTTATGCCATGAGCGAACTGAAGGACTATATTATCC
>CAZCON010000398.1:0-1732 GCA_964500085.1 uncultured Lachnospiraceae bacterium | reverse complement strand
GCCATAGACTGAACGTTAACAGCTGTACCCCAGGAATACGGGATATCGTTGTCACGACGGTATACGTTTGCACGCGGGTTGTCCCAGGAACGGAATACAGCCTTAACTGCTCCCATTAACTGCTCCTTCGCATCATCCGGGAAATCAGCACCGATTTTTTCCTTGTACTCAGCCTTGAACTGGGAAGCAAGCTCCTTTAAGTCGTCAGCAGTAAGCTCAACGTCATAGGTAACTCCCTTTGCTGCCTTCATCTTATCAATCAATTCTTCAAAGTACTTCTTACCAACTTCCATAACTACGTCGGAGTACATCTGAATAAATCTTCTGTAGCAGTCCCAAGCCCAACGAGCATTGCCGGACTTTTCTGCGATTACATTTACAACAGCCTCATTCAGACCGAGATTTAAGATGGTATCCATCATACCCGGCATGGATGCTCTTGCACCGGAACGAACGGAAACAAGCAGCGGATTCTCTAAATCACCGAACTTCTTACCGGTAATTGCTTCCATCTTGCCGATGTATTCGTTAATCTGTGCCTGGATTTCAGCGTTAATTTCTCTGCCATCCTCATAATACTGTGTACAAGCCTCCGTCGTAATCGTGAAGCCCTGCGGTACCGGAAGACCAAGGCTGGTCATCTCGGCAAGGTTTGCACCCTTACCACCGAGAAGATTACGCATGGTTGCGTCACCTTCGCTGAAAAGGTATACCCATTTCTTTGCCATTATTAATTTCCTCCTGTGATTGATTTATAATCTTTCATCTGACTATCGTATAGCCACTAATGCTGATTATACCATATTCTTCCCGTTATGAAAACATTTTTTTCAAAAAAGAATGAAATTTACCTAAACTGCGCTTTAGGAGCGGCCAGTGCCTCTCCCTCCACACCGGAACTTAAAATGCAAGCTTTTCCTCAAAGTATGCCTTTAAATCCTCAATCTTTACTCTCTCCTGTTCCATGGTGTCACGGTCGCGCACGGTAACAGCCCCATCCGTTTCCGAATCAAAATCATAGGTCACGCAGAACGGCGTACCAATTTCATCCTGTCTTCTGTAACGCTTACCGATTGCACCACGGTCATCATACTCACAGTTATAGTATTTAGAAAGCTCTGCATAAATCTTTTCTGCACCCTCTGCCAGCTTTTTGGAAAGCGGAAGCACGCCAATCTTCACCGGAGCAAGTGCCGGATGGAAGTGAAGCACGGTTCTGACATCCCCCTCACCGATTTCCTCCTCATCATATGCGCTGCAAAGGAATGCAAGCGTGACGCGGTCTGCTCCAAGAGACGGCTCTACGACATACGGAATATAACGCTCGCCCTTTTCATCATCAAAGTAAGACATATCCTGTTTGGAAACATTCTGATGCTGGGTCAAATCGTAGTCGGTTCTGTCTGCAATGCCCCAAAGCTCGCCCCAGCCAAACGGGAATAAAAACTCAATGTCCGTGGTTCCTTTACTATAGAAGCAAAGCTCCTCCGGAGAATGGTCACGGGCACGCATCTCATCCTCCTTCATGCCAAGGGACTTTAACCAGTCTATACAGAACTGTCTCCAGTAATGGAACCATTCCATATCGGTCCCCGGCTCGCAGAAAAATTCAAGCTCCATCTGCTCAAACTCTCTGGTACGGAATGTAAAGTTACCCGGTGTAATCTCGTTACGGAAGGACTTACCAATCTGACCGATACCAAACGGAATCTTCTTACGGGAGGTCCTCTGC
>CAZCON010000397.1:0-1745 GCA_964500085.1 uncultured Lachnospiraceae bacterium | reverse complement strand
AGCGGCGGTCAACTCGTAAAGTGGTGGGAAACTATGCGAACGCGTCCGCGACCGAGCGACGAAGTCGCGAGGTGCGGACGGAGCCGCGAAGCGGCGGTCAACTCGTAAAGTGGTGGGAAACTATGCGAACGCGTCCGCGACCGAAATATCAAAACAGCTTTGCCAGCAGAAGTACAAGTGCAATGCTGACAACAGGAACAGCACTGCCGCCGAGAAGCTGGGCAGGCGTATGACGTTTCATTTTTATGCTTGCAAGGAAAACGAGGACGGCCAGCAGCGCGGTGATTACAGCAGGAACATAAAGCTCAAACCATGTGAATAATACGATGGGAGCTACAGCTCCACAGGAATGTCCGCTCAGCCGTACATGGAACACCTTATTAAAAATAAGAATAAGCATCGAGCCTGTAAAATATTCTGCAAAAATCACTTTAATTCCGAAGGAGGATGGGAACGCAAAGCTGACGATACAGCCCAGGGTAAAACCAATGGCGGCAAAAAGGATGGCAAGATTCCGCTGCCCTTCCCGTCCCTTGTCTTTAAAACCGGGAATATATTTTTGCAGCGGGTATGCCAGCAACGGCAACACTCCTAAAAACAGAATGCTGTACAGAATATGCCAGCCGCTCGGAAAAACATTTTCGCAGAATATGGCGGTTATAATTGCAGTTAGTGTTGCCAGTACCGGTGCAACCGTGATAATTCGTATTGCCTTATAGAATTTGTTCATATTGAAAAGCTCCTTTCGTCCGGGTGTAATACCGTTTGCTCCGGTTATTTTGGCATTGCTGCCGGTTCTATTTTTTTGAAATAAAAAAGTTGTCCCAACAACTTGACAACTTGACATAAATGTGTTAACATGAAAAATGCACTATTGTGGTGTGGTGTGCCTATTTATTTCTATTATAGCACATCCTGACGGAAAAGAAAAGACTTTTTCGTTCTGTCATACCTAAAATTTTTCAAGGGGTGAAAACGTCCATGGATAAAAACAGAATTAAGCCGACGAAGGTAGGCAAAGGTGTCCGCATGAGCTTTTCCAGACAGAAGGAAGTGCTGGAAATGCCAAATCTCATTGAGGTACAGAAGGACTCTTATCGCTGGTTTCTGGAAGAAGGATTGGATGAAGTATTTAAGGATATTTCGCCGATTTCGGACTACAGCAACCATCTGAACCTTGAGTTTGTAAGTTTTCAGCTTTGCGAGGATGATGTGAAGTACAGCATCGAGGAGTGCAAAGAGCGTGACGCTACCTATGCAGCACCGTTGAAGGTGAGAGTGAGACTCCATAACAAAGAAACGGATGACATCAAGGAGCACGACATTTTCATGGGTGACCTGCCGTTGATGACCGCCACCGGTACATTCGTAATTAACGGTGCGGAACGTGTTATTGTAAGCCAGTTGGTTCGTTCCCCTGGAATTTATTACGCAATCGGTCACGATAAGATCGGAAAGACCCTGTATTCCTGCACGGTCATTCCGAATCGTGGTGCATGGTTGGAGTATGAAACAGACTCCAATGATGTTTTTTACGTGCGCGTGGATAGAAATCGTAAGGTTCCGATTACCGTACTGATTCGTGCGCTTGGAATTGGAACCAATCAGCAGATTATTGATTTATTTGGTGAGGAACCAAAGATTCTGGCAAGCTTTGCAAAGGATCCGTCCGAAAATTATCAGGATGGTTTATTAGAGTTGTATAAAAAGCTTCGTCCGGGAGAGCCGCTTTCCGTAGAGAGCGC
>CAZCON010000396.1:0-1752 GCA_964500085.1 uncultured Lachnospiraceae bacterium | reverse complement strand
GGGTATAATGCTTTCTGTATTATTACGGTTATTGAAGAGATAACAGAGCTTAAGATTGTGCCGGAGCAGTATAAGCTGGGGCTTGGAAAGACCTACCAGCTGAAGGTGGAAATTGCAAATTCCACCGCATCCAGTAAAGAGGTAGAATGGTATTCCAGCGATGACAGCGTTGTGACAGTAGATAAGAACGGTAAAATTCGCGGAATTTCAATTGGCTATGCTACGATTACGGCAGTTGCATTAGATGGAAGCGAAGCGGAGGCTACCTGCGAAATCCGTGTAGTAACGGAGGTGACAGGTATGACAATGAATTATACCTCGCTTACGCTGATACAGGGAAATACCTTCCAGTTAAAGGCAGAAATCAGACCTGAAAATGCCACCTACAGTACGCCGTCTTGGAAGTCGGACAATGAAGAAATTGCTTTAGTGGATGAGGATGGTATTGTTACTGCAATTTCTCCGGGCACTGCATGGGTGACAGCGGAGGCAAGAGACAGCAGCGGTAAGTATTGCAAATGCTTTGTCACGGTAATTGCGCCGATTCCTGCAACGGGAGTGACAACCATGGTCGATGAGGTTGTGATGGCACCGGGAGAAAAGAAAACCATTGTGGCAAAGGCTACGCCAACGAATACGACGGATTCCATGATGTGGACCTCAACGGATGAATCCATTGCAAGAGTAAACGCGACAACCGGTGAGATTACGGCAGTATCACCGGGAAATACGACGATTATCGTTATGATGGATTCCGGTAAAAAAGCGGTAATAAATGTAATTGTGGTAGGCTTGAACCGTACTTCGGTAGTGATGGACTACTATACAACCGGTGAACAGCTGTATGTGGAGGGAGCTAAAACAACCGTGCGTTGGTATTCCTCTAATAAAAGGGTAGTGGAGGTCTCCTCGAATGGTACTCTGACCTCACGTGGACCGGGTACGGCGACTGTGGAGGCAAGAGTGAACGGGCGAACGCTGACCTGTATCGTCCGGGTCGTGTCGCCGTAATGAAATAGAAAGCGGACGGATAAGCCGGAGGTAAGAGCCTCCGGCTTGCTGTGATTACAAATAGGAAAGGGAAAAGGAAAGGAGCAGATATGCTGCAAAGTTTAAGGGTGAGTAATTTTGCGTTGATTGAAGAACTGGAGATGAGCTTTGAGGAGGGGTTGAATATTCTGACCGGAGAAACCGGCGCAGGAAAGTCGATTCTGCTTGGTTCCATTCAGATGGCGTTAGGGGCAAAGACCTCCAGAGATTTGATTCGAACCGGAGCGGAGGCTGCGTATGTTGAGCTTGTATTCGACGGCTGTGGAACGGCAGCGGAAGAAGAAATGCGGCGTCAGGAGCTGTCAATGGAGGATGGAAGCATTACGATATCCCGTAAAATAACTACTACAGGGAAAAGCGTTTGCAGGATAAACGGAGAGACGGTAAATGCGGCAACGGTTAAGGACGTATCCTCTCTGCTGCTGGAAATTCATGGACAACAGGAGCATCATTCGCTGTTAAATAAAGACAGACACTTGGATTTGCTGGATCGTTATGCAGGAAACCGGGTTGCCGGACAAAAGGCAGAGGCAGCTGCATTATATGTGGAGTATCGGAGGATAAGCGCAGAGCTGGCGCAGGCAAGAGAGGGCGCAACGAACAAAAACAGAGACTGTTCCTATCTTGCTTTTGCCGTGAAGGAAATTAAGGAGGCAGAATACAAGGAGGGTGAGCTGGAGGAACTGGAGAAGCGCTATGAAC
>CAZCON010000395.1:0-1766 GCA_964500085.1 uncultured Lachnospiraceae bacterium | reverse complement strand
GCAGATAAAGACCGCTTAAACCTACAAGCGCGTAAACGATACGGGAAATCCAGGACATGGAGCCGAACAAAAATGCAACTAAATCGAAATCAAAGAAGCCGATTAACCCCCAGTTAACGGCTCCGATGATAGCAATGGTGAGTGCAGTTGCATCCAACGCTTTACTTCTCATGGTTGCCTCCGTTCTGCCGTGATTGGCTTTTTGCATGGATTTTGCAAAGTAACCTTAAAACTACTTCACGATGCTTAGTTTGGCTGACTGGGTGAAAAAGTAAACAGCCAATTTTTTGTTTTATAGGAAATATTGTGTTTGAAGTTTTTTCTTGAAATGAGATTGCCGGAATGATATAATTAGCTCATATTTTTTTACCTGAGGAGGAGCTTATGTTTGAGGAGTTAAGAAAAAGAAGCGTGAAAAAGGTACTGCCGCTTGTGGTGCTTTTATGTCTGGTGGGAATTTTGGTGCTGCTGCTTTCTGCAAATGGATTTTTTGCCGTACTGAGAGGAAATAGGAACTTTGAAGAATTGAAGCCGAAGGAAATTGAAAGCGGTATGTATGTGGAGGCACATATTTATGGCAATTTTGGCGTTGCAATAGAGGAAACCGAACGCAGGGAGGGATCTTCCTATGAAAAGCATGTGGCATCCTACCATGTCATATGGACCGGAAATGAGACAGATACGGATTGTCGTTATATGATGTTAAAGCTTCCTGCGAAGTACGATTCCCAGATGACGGATATGATGGAGGCATATTGGGATAGAGAGGAGACAGATACGCTTACATTCGTCGGCAGAATCGAAAAGGCGGATGAGCAGGAGCTGAGATATTTCTACGAATATATGGAAGCAGGCGGAATGACGAGTCAGGAGGTGGAGGCGTTTACTCTTCCGTACTTGATTCGGGTATCCGGAGCTACCGAAAGCAAGGTGACTGCTTCAGTGTTCTTTTTTGTGGGTATTGCACTGTTACTCGGAGGGCTGCTTTTTATGGTGACAACCGTAAAGGGCGGAAGATTAAAGCGGCTTCGGAAGGAAATTGCGGACATCGGTTATTCGGAGGAACGGGTAGAGGCCGATTATGCAAGAAAGCGTGAAATCTGCGAAGCGCCAAAGCTGGACGCGGGAGCAGAACTGGTATTTTTCAATGTCGGTGCCGTTTCCCATGTGCTGAAGCAAAGAGAGATTGTATGGGTATATTATGGCGCGACGGCGCAGAGAGTCAATGGAATCAAGGTGGCAACCACATATAGCCTGAATCTTGGAATGAAGAATGGCAAAAAGTATGTGCTTGGTGTTCCGTCCGAGAAAAAGGCGATTTCTGCGGTAGAGCTTTTGAAAAAGAGATTTCCTTGGGTTGTGGTGGGGTATTCGGACCAGCTGGAAAATTTGTATCAAAAGAATATGCCGGAGTTTTTAGAGCTTGTGTATAACAAGATGCCGGAGGAGGACTGGTATGCACAGACAGCGGCTGCTTCCGATCAGAGTTTCTGCGAGGAGCCGTTACAGTAGCGGATATCGGGTAAGCTCCGCAGAAGGCCATGAAGTTTGACGCCTTCTGCGGATTTTTTTAGATAAAATTTCTTTAAAATTTCCATACATTTCAGAATGCCTTACTTGACGTGTGATAAAAGGAAACGTATAATAGAAAGTGGTAGTTTATAGCTACATTTTGGGAAAACGGAGGGGACAGCTATGCTGGAGATTTTTAAAAGAACAGAGGCAGGAGCTTTTTACCGCCCGGAGCAAATTGAAAAGGATTGCTG
>CAZCON010000394.1:0-1800 GCA_964500085.1 uncultured Lachnospiraceae bacterium | reverse complement strand
CTCAATTACCATCTCTGAAACCCGTTTATGATTCTCCGGCAGTTCATCAAAGGTGGAATAAATCACCTCCACCATCTTCCCCTGAATGGATTCCTTAATATCCGTCACTTCCTCCGGACGCTCATCAATTAAAAGAATAATCATATGCATATCCGGATGATTGGTCGTGATTGCCTTTGCAATCTGCTTTAGCAACGTAGTCTTACCTGTCTTGGGCTGGGAAACAATCATTCCTCTTTGTCCCTTGCCAATAGGAGAAATCAAGTCCACCATCCGCATGGAAAGGCTGCCTCCCGGTGTTTCCAGATGAATCCGCTCATTTGGGAACACCGGAGTCAGATCTTCAAAACGCTTCCTCTTCACAATCTCTTCTACGGAAATTCCATTTACATTCTTTATATAAAGCAATGCACTGAATTTTTCATTCTGTGCGCGAACCTTTGTGTTTCCGCAAATAATATCGCCGGTCTTGAGTCCGTAACGCCGAATCTGTGCCGGAGAAACATACACGTCGTTTTCCCCCGGAAGATAATTATCGCAACGAATAAAGCCAAAATTCTCAGACATAATCTCCAAAATGCCCTGCCTCGTCTCACCGCTGTCCAATTTTTGAATATCCGCTGCCGTAGCCGTTGCCGGATCAAAGCGAGGTGTCTGACTCTGTTGCAGCTGTCCGGACGCTACACCAGCCGCCGGTACTGTCTCTTTTACAGGTGCAACCGGCTTCGCCATCGGTACTGCCTCTCTGGCAGCAGAATACGGCTTTACTGACGGTGCTGTCTCTTTCACTGCAGAATATGGCCTTGCCGCCGGTGTCGTCTCTCTGGCAGCAGAATACGGCTTTACTGACGGTGCTGTCTCTCTGACTGCGGAATGCGGCTTTACCGCCGGTGCCGTCTCTCTGACTGCGGAATGTGGCTTTGCCGCCGGTGCCGTCTCTCTGACTGCAGAATACGGCTTTGCCGCCGGTGCCGTCTCTCTGACTGCAGAATACGGCTTTGCCGCCGGTGCCGTCTCTCTGACTGCGGAATGCGGCTTTGCCGCCGGTGCCGTTTCCCTGACTGCGGAATGCGGCTTTACCGTCGGTGCCGTTTCCCGATGCTCCTGCCTTGCCTTCTGTTCCTTTATTACTGCTTCCTGTATTTTTTTCTTCTTCACAGATGCATTTTCTACGCTTTCCGTCTTGTCCTTCTGCTTTTGTGCTGCCGTCCGATCTGACTCCGAAAGAAGTTCCGCAAGCTCCAGCTTTTTCATCGTAGAGACTCCCTTTAGTCCACGCAGCTTTGCTTCTTCCTTCAACTGTGCAATCGTCATTTCAAGATATTTTTCCATAAAACCTCCTTAAGAACAAAGAATACCATTTCTAGCAAACGCTAAGCCAAAACAATCTCATAACAAACTAGTAGCATTTTTTCATACAACAAAAGGGAAATTCTACTGAATCGTATTGAACAACTTCCTTATAGCGTATTTTTTCTTCCATAGCTATAATACCATAGTAGCACATGCTTCCATAAAATGCAAGAACTGAGTAAATCGGCCCCTGCGCGATTTACCAAATATTAATCTCTTCGTTCTACAAGTATGTAGCACCGCAAATTGGATACAAAATTTGATATTTTCAATTTTAGGGTACAAAAAATCCAAGAACCTTATCGCTAAAGTCCTTGGATTTATGCGCTTTTCAAGTGAATTACTCAGCTGCGATGATTTCCTTCTTGTTGTAAGAACCGCAAGCCTTACAAACTCTGTGCGGCATCATAAGCGCGCCACACTTGCTGCACTTTACAAGATTCGGAG
>CAZCON010000393.1:0-1805 GCA_964500085.1 uncultured Lachnospiraceae bacterium | reverse complement strand
TTCTGGGTTACCATCTGCTTTTCCTGAATACGGCTGACTCCGTTCTTCGGATAAAATACAATAATACGGGTACCCGGAACATCAGCAAAGCCTGCCAACGCAGCTTTTCCTGTATCGCCGGAGGTGGCAGTAAGAATGACAATCTCACCCTCGTTGTTGTTTTTCTTTGCTGCTGTCGTCAGTAAATGCGGCAAAATTGAAAGCGCCATATCCTTAAATGCAATGGTTGTACCGTGGAACAGCTCCAGATAGTATGCGCCGTCCGCTTTTTTTAACGGTGCAATTTCCTGCACGTCAAACTTTTCATCGTATGCACTGTGAATGCAGTGCTTCAGCTCTTCCTCGGTATAGTCGGTAAGAAACAGCTTCATCACCTCATAAGCAACCTCTTTGTAGGACATGGCTGACAGCTTTTCCAGACTGACATCCAGCATCGGAATCGCAGTCGGCACAAACAGACCGCCATCCTTTGCCAGTCCCTGCAGCACTGCCTGAGACGCAGTTACGGTTTCCTTCTCATTTCTCGTACTTTTATAACGGATTTCCATAATTCCTCCTAATCCCCGCGTCTCGGATTTCCCATGCACGCGGTCCTTCCCGCTTTTTCTCCGCTCATTGTAGCATATTCAAAGCGGTGTTGCAAGAAAAATATGCACCGTTTTTTATTTGTCGGTAAAAAATTCATGCACTCCGTGCTGAAACAGATACTGCAGCGTATTGTCAAACCACGACATGGCATTCTTATTTGCCAGCTTCCGTGCTGCAAAATACAGGGCCCCCTGAGAATAATCTTCACCCGCCAGTACACGCTCCACAGCCTCTCTTGTCTGTTCCGATATCTTCACTGTCCAATAACGGCCGTCCTTAATCGGAGAAAACTGATACGTCACCCCGTTATTCTGAAATACTACCTCTGCAATACTGTCTGGAAAATGCTCCGAAACTACCCGGTTCAAAATTACATTTGCAACCAGCATCCGTCCCATCACATCCTCGCAGGTAGCCTCTGCTTCCACAATACGAAGCAATACCTCCTTATCCTCCTCCGTAATCAGCAGCGGTGTATCGCCTGCATATACCTTAATCATTCCGCCCCAGACAGAGCCGGCCGGAGAGGCCATAAGTTCCAAGGTTTCCTGTTCCACCGTTTCTATCGCACTCTGTGCAATGGAAACAGTACTGATTACCTCATAAGCTTCGTTTTCCTGCTTCGTCTCCTTTTGTTCCTTTATCAGGCTGTAGGTTGCTGCCGTCAAAAGACTTCCCGGAGTCTGGCTGCCAAACGGCTCATATAATTTTTCCAACTGAAATTCCACGATACCTTTTTTCGCACCGGTACTGCATCTTACCTCTTCTGTCTCCCCCGCCGCAAGCGCTTCCTTCGTAAACAGCTGTCTGCAAAAAACAGTTCCTGCTACAGCCAGCATTACAGCACAAAGCAGCAGCATAGCTGTCATTATCACCCTGCGTAAAAAGATGGTCTTGTCTTTCATATACAAAGCTCCTGTTCTTATAAAGTCCCGCCGTCTTTGTCGAAATAGGACGAATGGACTAGTCAAAAATTGCTTCGGGTTTGATTTTATCATCGTTTTCCGGGTTGTCAATAAGCATTTCGCTTTTTTGTCAATTCCGACGGTTGATTTGTCTTTTCCTTAACAATCTTTTCATTTTGTTGTGAAAAATGCACGATTCCTTCTCTGCCTTTTTGTGAAATTTACCCAAAGGAAATCTTTCCCTTGCTTTTATTCTTATGCTGTCGTACCGTATTTTACTTGCAGATTGCATCAAAAAGAAGTATACTATAG
>CAZCON010000392.1:0-1807 GCA_964500085.1 uncultured Lachnospiraceae bacterium | reverse complement strand
GGATAAGGCAGAGAGCTATCCGGCACAGCTCTCCGGCGGACAGCAGCAGCGTATCGCCATAGCGAGAGCCCTTGCCACCCAGCCGAAGGTGCTGCTCTGTGATGAGGCAACGAGTGCGCTGGATCCGAAAACGACGCATGATATTCTTGGACTGTTAAAGGATATCAACAAGCGGCTCGGTATTACGATTATTATGATTACCCACCAGATGAGCGTGGTAGAGGAAATATGTAACCGGGTTGCCATCTTAGACGGCGGTGTGGTTGCAGAGGAGGGCGAGGTTTCTGTCGTATTTGCAAATCCACAGTCCGACGCGGCAAAACGTCTGGTATTCCCGGATGGAGAAGAGGAGGCCATTCCGGTAAATCCGGGGGAACGTGTGCTCCGGATTGTGTTTAATGGAGCTATGGCGGCAGGAGCACCGCTCATCACCCAAATGGCAATGGACGAAAGGATTGCCGCGAACATTTTGTATGCGTCTACGAAGTGTCTGGGAGATAAGGTTTATGGCAATATGCTCCTTGGAGTTCCGGAAGCGGAGGAGGCGGTACAGCGTGCCATAAAGTATCTGACCGAGGTGGGAAATGTGATGGTAACGGAGGTGAAGGGAAATGATTAATCGGATTTTTGCATCGGAAGCAGTTGAGGAGGCGCTTACGATAGTGAAAGAGGAAATACCTTTTGCCCTGTGGGAAACGACCTATGTAACAGTGCTTGCCACGGCGTTTGCCATTGTACTTGGGCTACCGCTTGGTATTTTACTGGTGGCGGGCGAAAAGGACGGTGTTTTGCCGCTTCCCAAAGGTGTGATGCATGTGTTAAATATAATGATTAACCTGCTCCGCTCAATTCCGTTTTTGATTTTAATGATTCTGGTGTTCCCATTGACCCGACTTATCGTAGGAACCTCTGTAGGAACGGTGGCATCCATTGTGCCGCTTGTGATTGCGGCGTTTCCGTTTGTGGCAAGACTGGTGGAGGGGAGTCTGCGTGAAGTCAATCCGAATATTATTGAGATGGCGCAGAGCATGGGAGCGTCCCCACTACAGATTATTGTAAAGGTGATGCTGCCGGAAAGCGTTCCTTCCCTGATTTCAAACTTTACGATTGCCATTACTACGATTCTCGGTTATACGGCAATGAGCGGTATCATCGGCGGCGGCGGACTGGGAAAGATAGCGATTAACTACGGATATTACCGGTATAAGTATCTGGTGATGGTGATTGCGGTAATTATTCTGATTGTACTGGTACAGGCATTCCAAAGCATAGGAACAAGACTTGCAGCAAGGCTTGACAGAAGAGGCAAGCACTAAGAGAGCGAACGAAAGGCAGCAGGGCTCTCTGACGGAAACAGGAGAACAAAGATAGAAAGGATAGGAAGAAAAAATGAAAAAGAAGCCATATTATATTACAACAGCGATTGCGTATACCTCCGGTAAGCCGCACATTGGCAATACCTATGAGGCAATTTTAGCGGACAGCATTGCCCGTTATAAGAGATTTCAGGGCTATGATGTATTTTTACAGACCGGTACGGACGAGCACGGGCAGAAGATAGAGGAGAAGGCGGCAGCAGCGGGTGTAACGCCGAAGGAGTTTGTAGACGGTGTATCTGCAGAAATTAAGCGTATCTGGGATTTGGTAGGCACCTCCTATGATAAATTTATCCGTACAACCGACGCGGACCATGAGAAGCAGGTACAGAAGATTTTTAAGAAGCTGTACGACCAGGGCGATATTTACAAGGGTGCCTATGAAGGAATGTATTGTACGCCGTGTGAGTCTTTCTGGACGGAGTCCCAGC
>CAZCON010000391.1:0-1811 GCA_964500085.1 uncultured Lachnospiraceae bacterium | reverse complement strand
GAAGAGAGCAAAGCAATGAATGAAAGAGTAAAACCGTTTGAAACAAAGATGCAGAAGTCTGTTGAAACGTTGCAGGAGGAGTTCGTAACCATCCGTGCCGGTCGTGCAAATCCACATGTACTGGATAAGCTAAGGGTTGATTATTATGGTACCCCGTCTGCAATCCAGGCTGTAGCAAACGTATCAGTACCGGAGGCCAGAATTATTCAGATTCAGCCGTGGGAAGCAAAGATGATTAAGGAAATTGAGAAAGCAATTCTTACTTCTGATTTGGGTCTTACGCCGAGCAACGATGGTAAGGTTATCCGCCTTGTGTTCCCAGAGCTTACAGAAGACAGACGTAAGGAACTGGTAAAGGATGTAAAGAAGAAGTCCGAGAATGCAAAGGTGGCAATCCGTAATGTGCGCCGTGATGCGAACGATGCCATTAAGAAGGCAGCAAAGGCAAACGAGATTTCTGAGGATGAGCAGAAGAATATTGAAGATGAAATTCAGAAGATGACGGATAAGTTTGTAGCAGAGGTGGATAAAATGACGGAGGATAAGTCCGCCGAGATTCTTACAATCTGATTTGCAGAAGCCGCCTGTCTGCGGGCAGGTTAAAAATGGGATAGACAGGACAGAGGGGGTCCCGGTTGAGTCTTTGGGATGAGAACCGTTGGACACCCTCTTGTTTCGTTCTACCATGTACTGCAGATTGACCTTGACATCATAAAATGATATCCGGAGGAATAGGATATGGAAAAGGTTCCGCAGCATATTGCAATTATTATGGATGGAAACGGAAGATGGGCAAAAAAACGGGGAATGCCGCGCAATATGGGACATTCGCAGGGAAGTAAGGCAGTACGCAGAATTTGTGAAGAGGCATGGAAACTTGGGGTAAAATATCTGACCGTATATGCGTTTTCTACAGAGAACTGGTCAAGACCGCAGGAGGAAATAGATGCTCTGATGAAAATTCTTCGTAATTATCTGAAGGATGCCATAAAGCAATGCAAAGAAAATAATATGCGTGTACGTATTCTGGGTGATGTAACGGCTTTGCCGGAGGATATTCAGACGGCGATAGCACAGCTTGAGGAGAATTCTTCCGTAAATACCGGTCTTCAGTTTCAGATAGCGTTGAATTATGGTGGAAGAGATGAGGTGCTTCGCGCTGTGAAAAAGGCAGCAGAACGACTTGCACTAGAGGGAAGGTCTGTTGAAACTATGACAACGGAGGATATCAGCGGTGCGCTTGATACGGCAGGAATTCCGGATCCGGATCTGATTATCCGTACCAGTGGAGAGCAGAGACTTTCCAATTTTCTGATGTGGCAGTCAGCATATTCGGAGTTTTATTTTACGGATACGCTTTGGCCGGATTTTGACCGGAAGGCTTTGGAAGAGGCTATTTTATATTACGGAAGCAGAAGCAGACGATTTGGCGGTTTAGAAAGTAAATAGATGAAATCGTATTGTTTGATGGAGGAAGCATGTTTATTACAAGACTGTTAAGCGGAATTGTTTTGCTGGCGATTGTGATTTCAACCGGCATTTTGGGAGGACCGGTGTTCCTTTCACTGGTCACTTTAATTTCGCTGCTTGGTGTATATGAGTTTCACCGTATGGTAAAGCTGCAAAAAACAGCACTTTTTTATGTGAGCTGGTTGATGAGTATTTTTCTGTATGTGTTTTTGTTTTGGGAAAAGCCGGAGTTGGCGAACGCAGTACCGGTTTTGGCACTTCTGCTCTGGATGGGGATTTACGTGATACGGTATCCAAGGTATTCTGTTAAGGAGCTGTTTGCTTCCTATACAGGCTTTGTA
>CAZCON010000390.1:0-1818 GCA_964500085.1 uncultured Lachnospiraceae bacterium | reverse complement strand
ATACCATATAACGTATCTGCCGCCGCCATCGTACCGCGCCGATGCGTGATTACAATAAACTGTGTATGCTTTGTCAGCTTATGTAAATATCCTGCATAGCGCTTTACGTTGGAATCGTCTAACGCCGCTTCAATTTCATCCAGCAGACAAAACGGAGACGGCTTCAGATTCTGGATGTCAAACAAAAGTGCAATCGCCGTCAATGCTTTTTCACCACCGGAAAGCTGCATCATGTTCTGTAGCTTCTTTCCCGGTGGCTGTGCATTAATCCTTACGCCTGCCGTGAGAATATCCTCCTCCTCCTGCAACTCCAGCGTACCCTTACCACCGCCAAACAGTTCCCGAAATACCACGTCAAACTGTTCTTTAATCTCGGCAAATTTTTCCTCAAACTGTACCCGCATCTTACCATCCAGCTCCTCAATCATGGCAGTCAGGGTTTCTCCTGCGGTCACCAGATCGTTCCGCTGACCATCTAGGAACGTGAACCGTTCCATACAGTCACGGTACTCCTCAATGGCATTGACATTCACCGAGCCAAGATTACGGATTTTATTTTTCAACTCATTCGTCTGTTTTTTTGCCTGCGGCAGGCTTTCAAAGCCTTCTTCCCGGAGCTTTGCTGCATCGGAAGGTGTCATTTCATACTCCTCCCACATATAAGCGCATTGCGCTTCTGTCTGCTCCTTTAGCTTTTCGCTCTTATCATTTAAACGGAACAATTCCTTATCCAGTTCTGCTTTTCTTTCATACAGTGCTTCCCGTTCCGCTAAAAAGCTCTTATGCTTTCCGCTTATCTCTTCCCGCCGTCTGTTCAGCTCCTCCGCTTCCTGTCCCATTGCCTCACAGGTCAGATGAAGCTTTTCAACCATCTGTCTTGTTCCTGCAATCGCTGCTTCCTTTTCAGAAACCGCATTTACCGCGCCGGCGCCCTCGTCTGAAAGCTGTGTTTCTTCTCCGGCAAGCTTTGCAATTTCCCCTTCAATACGAGCCACGTGCTCTGCAAGATATCCGCTTTGCTGCTTTATGGTGCTAAGCTCCATACGAAGACTTTCACCCTTTTCCATTGCATAATGCTCTAAACGGCGTTCTTCTTCCAGATGGTGCTCACATTCCCCGATGCAACGGTCGTTACGACTGCTTTCTTCCTCATTTTCGGAAAGCGCCTGCTCCATATTTGCAATATTTTCCGAAAGCTCCCTTTCCTGTATCTCAATTTCCTGCAGTTCCTTATGAATCTCCTCGTAAGAGACGCTGTGCTCCTCTGCCTCTGCTTCTCTTCGATTCAGCTCAAGCTTCGCTGTATTCTGCAACAAAAACTCCTCCTGCAGGGCTGCCTTGGAGACTTCCAGACGGGCGCTGATTTCTTCTCTTTTTGTCCGCAGCTCTGTTCTTCTTTCTTCCATGGCAGCAAGGCGTTCTCCAAGCTCCTCCACCTTTTTCTGCGCCTCATCCACCTCGCGCTTTCTGCCAAGCAGATTACTTGCATTCTTGTAGGCACCGCCGGAAATGGAGCCTCCCGGATTCAGCTGTTCGCCCTCCAACGTCACAATCCGCAGGGAATAGTGGTATTTTTTTGCAAGCTGCAACGCATTGTCAATCGTATCCACTACGACAATTCTGCCAAGAAGGAAGGAAATCACGGACTGAAACCTTGCTTCCGTCGTTACCAAATCCGACGCATAGCCTACAACCCCCTTTTCTCTCCGCATATCCGCAGAATTACCGCCGTTTCGTTCCTTTACTGCAACCAAAGGCAAAAATGTGGCAAGTCCACCATATTTCCGTTTGTTGCAGGAAAGGAAAGAAACGGCGGTA
>CAZCON010000389.1:0-1820 GCA_964500085.1 uncultured Lachnospiraceae bacterium | reverse complement strand
CGCCAAGCAGCTTTTCTACCGCATCTCCTGTTTCCTTACAATAACGCATTCCCTCTTCTCCGGTGCATGCGTTGGCAATCCCCGCGTTAATGACTACCGCATGTACATCGCCGCCGTCCGTTACCACTCTTTTATCCCACTTTACCGGCGCTGCCTTCACTACATTTGTCGTAAAGGTTGCCGCGCTGCGGCATGGCAGGCTGCTGTAAAGCATTGCCATATCATTTCTCCCGGTCTTATACTTAATTCCTGCTGCCGTATAGGCTGCCGCAAACCCTTTTGCGCTTGTCACGCCGCCATCCATTACTTTCATAAAAACCATCCTTCCTGTTCTCTTTCCAAACCGCCGCGTACACTGTACCCGCCGTTTCTACTCAATGAACCGCGTTATATTTTCTTCATTTAATGTAAAATCATAGTAATTCAAATCCTCCCGAAAGGTCCAGCCCACCTTACGCCAGAATTTATTTCCTCCACGGTTGCTTTTAAAGGCAATCAGGGAAACCTTATTGATGCCTTCCTCCTGCAGTCTCTGCATGGCAAACGCCGCCATCTTCTTTCCAATTCCGTGCTTTCTATGCGTTTCCTTTACACACACATGATAAAAGCAGCCTCTTCTGCCATCGTGCCCACATAAAATCGCACCGATGATTTCATCCTTGTCCATCGCCACCACGCTGGTAGTGGGATTGCGTTTTAAAAACTTCTCCACGCCCTCCCTGGAATCATCCATGCTCCGGATACCAAAGCCCTTAATCCCGCACCACAAACGGTATACCTGTTCATAATCCTCCGGCACCATAATACGAATCCTGATTTCCTTTTCGTTTTCCTTCTGCTCCATCTTCTGCCACGCTTCTTCTAAGGCACGCCGCCTGTGCTTCCTTTCCTTTTCTAATCTGTTCTGCATTGCTTTGTACATCCCACACCTTTAAGCCATACATTAGATTTCATAATTATACATCATGTTTGAATATTATGCAATACCCTATTCGAATATTTTTTCACCCGTCTTTACGTCGATTCCTTCCTCATATAACCGCTTATAAATTCCTGCCACCGGAAGCCCTACAATGTTAAAATAATCGCCGCGGATTCCTTTGATATGTGCCGCAAAGATTCCCTGTACCGCATAGCTTCCTGCCTTGTCCGCACCCTCTCCTGTTTCAACATAGCTTGCAATCTGCCGCTCATTTAAGGGCTCTACCTCCACCTCGGAGCATTCTGCAAAGCAAATGGTTTTATCCTCTCCCGTTTCTTCCATTATAATAAGAGAAACTCCCGTATATACCTGATGCGTATTTCCCGCAAGCATGGCGATCATCCGCCTTGCGTCCCCGCTATCCTTTGGCTTTCCTAAAATCTTACCATCAAACGCCACCACAGTATCTGCACCAATCACCACTGCCGGTCGCTGTAACGTATTTGCTACCGCTTCTGCTTTTCTGCCGGAAAGCTCCTTCACAAGCTCCGCCGGTTCCGTACAATCCGTCCGTTCATCACAATCGCTGACAATTACTTCAAAATCTGCTCCTATCTGCGTAAGAATCTCTTTTCTTCTTGGCGAGCCGGATGCCAGCACAATTCGATATTTCATAGACAGCTCCTTTCGTTGTGCCTTTTCCTAACGTATCTTACCTATTATAAGTCACATTTGTGCGAAATACAAGTTCTTTTCTTTTACCAGCCCCGTTTTACTAATTCTTCTGCATATTCATTGTATATTTATAAAACTTTTTTCATTTTCCTCTTGACTTATTTGCAAACCGCGTGTATCATGTGGATAGCAGATGAAAACTTTATTTGAGTCTATGTACATA
>CAZCON010000388.1:0-1839 GCA_964500085.1 uncultured Lachnospiraceae bacterium | reverse complement strand
ATGTACGATACATCCGATAAGTAAGCTCTTTTTTTCTTTGCAGCTGCTCCGGAAAAAGTCTCTCCTGCAGCTTCACAAGCAACAGCTCCACGATGCTTTCCGCTTCTGCAAGATAGCTCCCCGCCTTCCGCTTTCCAAGGCGGAATTCAAAATAACGTTCAAACAGCTTTCCTTCTGCCACATGGAAAGCATGCCTCTTTCGCTCCTCGGCTCTTGCCGTATGCTCGCAGATGCAGGTAACCGTGACCGGAATACATTGTCTTGGCGTTCTTAAAAGAATCCTGCCAAAATGCTTTCCCTCCGCCAGTGCTGCACCGTCAACTGCCACCTCCAGTATATAGCGATTCCCATTAAAATTTTCAGAAAAAATATTTTTAGCGGATACCAGAAAAAAATCTCCCTGCGTTTCCACAGACACATCCATATATCCCCAGGTATCCTTTGTCAGAATCAGCCGTTCCATGACCGCCCGACTGCCCGGTTCAAAGGACAGCGTCGAACGATCCACCCTGAGCTGTACCGGAGCCTTTTTCCTCCCGTAAACCAGAAACTCTTCCATCGCATGATCCAAAGAAGGTCCCTGCACAAGCTGTCGATACAGCGTCTGCTCCTTCGGCCGGTCTGCCAGTACCGTTTTGAAAAACTCACCCGACGCAAACAAACGCTTCGCCTCAAACCAGTCGCTCTGGGCAAGGCTGGCGAACTGAAACAAATCTCTGATTTCTCCTTCCGAGGAATGGCAGGAAAGTGGCATTACCTGTATGGAAAACGGAAGTGTAATCTCTCCGCACTCACTGACGATTGTAATCACTCCCTCATGAAACTCCCCTGCCTCTGCATATTCACCATGCACCGTATAGGTGATTTCATTCTCTGCACCGATAAAACTGGTTTCCTGCAAAACAAGAAGCTCGTCGGAGGAATAGAGCACGCCCTTCATTGTCCTTCTGGCGCGATTGTAAATGGAAAATTTACCGCAAAAGCCCCCGCCCGCCACAACGCTCACAGAGAGCGTCTCTTCGGACAACAGCAGCTCCGGCTGCTCATATTCAAACAATCCCTTTGCCAATCGTTCTACTTTATCCTTCACGTTCTTCCACCAATCCGCGCATCCTGCTATCGCTCGATAAAATCTCCGGTTACTTCATCCACACTATAAACTGCACTTCCGTCTAATGCCACATAATATACTCCTCGGAATTTCTGTCTGCCATCTGTCGTTTCAAACAGATTAATCCCGTAGCACATTTTACCTGAAACCATCGTAGTCCAGTCATCTGCCGTCATCTTATAGAAAGAAGGCTCGTTTGCAAGCCCCAGTGCCTTTCCCGAATAGCCTGACAACACCTTTTTTGCCTCTTCTGCCGTAATCACCTTCTCACCGGTACCTCCCGTTTCCGTTTTATCAAGCGGAAACTTTGAAAACGGAGAAACAATTCCCGCATAATCATAGCAAAGCAGATTCCCCTCTTTCTTTTCCACAATCAGGAGCGGTGTCATTGCATTTCCCTCGGTATCATTAATGCAGAAATTATAATATTCCTCTCCGTCAATCATCAAATGGTCGTCCAGCAGTTCAATGCCATACGCATCTGCCGCAAGAGAAATATTTCTTCTGAGAATTTCCTTTGCTTCCTCTACCGACAGGACAGGCACCTCCGTTGGTGTCGGTACCGGACTGGTCCCCGGTGTGCCGGTCGCCCCCTGTGTTGCTGCCGGCGGCTCTGTCGGACGGGTAGAAGGCTTCGACGTTGCATTTGCCGTCGGCTGCAAAATTCCGCCCTCCGACGGTGCCTCCGGTATGCCGGTAACCTGCTCCGGCGTTCCGGCAGGCTGTCC
>CAZCON010000387.1:0-1844 GCA_964500085.1 uncultured Lachnospiraceae bacterium | reverse complement strand
GACATATGCGGATACAATGCGTAGTTCTGGAATACCATCGCGATATCTCTGTCCTTCGGCTCTACGTCATTCATCAGCTTGTTGCCGATATAGAGCTCGCCGCCGGAAATCTCCTCAAGGCCTGCAATCATACGAAGCGTGGTGGACTTACCACAACCAGACGGGCCTACAAAGATGATAAATTCCTTATCCTCGATTTCGAGGTTGAAATCCTTAACAGCAACAAAACCATTCGGATAAGTCTTGTTGATATTTTTCAACGATAAACTTGCCATTTTCTTTTTTCCTCCTAAAATATGATGGTGATTGAATTTCCAATCAAAAATAACATATCTCTATGATACACTATTTCAAACCAAATTACCATATCGCTTTTAACCAAATTGTGCTTCCCATTTTTGGTTATTTTGCACAGTTTAAAGCTTACCTGTTTTTTATGTTTTTTCGTTTTTTTACGCGCTTTTGTTCAAGTTTCCATTATTTTTATACACATTTCTGCACTTTTTTTCGTTTGTTACAGTTTTTATTTTTTGTACAGCATTATTGTATGGTGTATTCCCCGGACAACAACAGCGTACAGGCAGAAAGAGCCGTACAGCCTCCCTTTCCTTCCGGCACGATGTAGCTGTGATACAAAAACAGCGAGGTTTCCTTCGGCGTCAGGCTTCCCTCCGTCAGGTCCACCACACCGGTTCCGGCAGCCGTAGCGGAGCCGGACAAAAGAACCATCCGGGTTCCGACAGCTCCCGTTACCGTCTGCCCCTTCTTTAAGGCTACGGCTGTATATCCGCTCTGTTCCGTAAGTCTGCTTTCCAGATAGCTCAGGGTAATCAGCGGGTCCTCCACGCTTCCCGGTGTTTTTGATGCCGCACCCGCATGATGTCCCGTAGCAAAAGCCGCACCCAGCAGCAATATTCCTCCGATAACACAAGCACACCTTTTTCCCTTTCTCATGACAGCTCCTTTCCGCTCTTTTGTATAACAGTCAAAAATGATTCCATGATCCGTTTCAATATAAACAGCTTTCGCATTATTCCCTCTGTTCGAATTGTCCTATGTGGTATGCCTCCACCATACTCCCTATTTTTTCTCTGTCCGGTACATATTCCTGCGCCGCCTGTGTTCCCGGAAGAATATCGTAAAGCACCTGCTCAACCTTTTGATAGCTTTCCGTATATACCAGCTCCTCCGCCAACGTCCGGTCTGTAACAGAATGCTGATACGCCGTGAGTATCGCCGTTTTAACCGATGGTGGGGAAAGAAAGCGCATTCCCTCCTTCGTTTCCTCCGTAAAAGAAAGATAAGTTTCCTCCTCAAGTAAATAGCAGACCCTCGGACGTTCTCCGAGCAATCCCACCGCCACCTCCGCAGCTGCCATACATACCGTTTTTTCCGAAAAAAGCTCACAAAGCTCTGATATCATAAACAGCTCCGGAGTCTCCGGATTGTGTACCCGCAGCACCTCACGGGCTCCTGCGGTAAGCTCTGCCTTCGTGTTGACCGGCACCTCAACAAAAACAAGCGTATCTGCAAGGAAATCAGCATACTGCAGAAAAAAACGCATTACTGCTCCTTTCTCATCCTTAACCGCAAGCACCGTCCAAAAGGAGCTTACCGGATTCGGCAAATCCGGCACCGTCGTAGGTGCCGTCTCCACTCCGCCGTCCGGCTCCGTCACTTCAAACGCGCCGGATAAACCAACATAGGCTCCCAGCCATATCAGGCTGAACAACGAGGCATATAAAAACAGCCGAATGGCAAAACTACCTTTTTTCATATCCTTTCTCCTCTCCAGACTCTATCGCTTAGTATAACAGACTTTTTCCGGTTCCGCAATCCGCACT
>CAZCON010000386.1:0-1845 GCA_964500085.1 uncultured Lachnospiraceae bacterium | reverse complement strand
ATCTATGTCTATGTACGTACTGCGGCAAGCGGGCGGAAGGCAGCGTCCAAGATTGTGGAGGTATTGATTCCGTTTGGGGCAGCCGAGCCGGATATAGCAAAGGATATTACGCTGACCTATCAAAATACAAAGAGCGGAACGGGAGGAGTCATACTTACGAATAATACTACGGCAACGAATCCAACCGTATACCAGTATGCGATTGTAGACGACCCGGCAACATTGACCGCAGAGGACCTGAGTGGGCTTAAATGGAGTACATTGAAGGCTGCAAAGACTTTGAAGGTAAGCAGTTCCAAGGCATTGCCGGGACAGTATTTCATTTTCCGTGTGGCACCGGAGGGCAAAGAGGAGCTTCCGTCTGCGTTTGAAGCATATCCGTATCCGATTCAGTATGACAAGGTATCCTATGCGGCTATTTCTACAACCTCATTGTATCCGGGGGGAGTCATCAGCGCAGTAACCAGTAACAATGCGATTTCAGGGAATATTACCTATACATGGGAACGAAGCCAGAGCCTGACCGGTACATATACAAAGATTACCTCCGGAACCGGTTATGAAAACAGTAAATATACGATTAAGAAGGAAGACATCGGCTACTACATTCGCGTGGTAATTTCCAATACTTCTGCAACCGGAGAGGAGGCTTCGGTCACCAGTAAGAGTAGCGGAAAGATTGCACAGGACCCGACGGCAACACCGACACCGACACCAACACCGACACCAACGGTAACGCCGTGATAGAAAAAGAAAGGACTGTCTGCATTTGTTCTTTTAAACAGGAGTAGTTCATATTTCTCCTCGTACCTAGAATATTCAAGGCATTGACAATCGCAAAAAGCTATGATACAAAGAGACACTCAGCTTTATGGAACATGCAGAGTTATAATGCTACTGTGGTAAAGAGCGCAAGAGATGATATATTATCTTTTTAAACCGCTTATGTCTGTGCAGAAAGTTCGGATGATGTAAGTTGAATTTTTTATAGTCTTACAGAATAACCGTAAGAAATTTATGCGCCAGACATATCGATGTTTGGTGCATTTTTTTGCGATGAATGGCGGAAAGGAGACTTATATGAAATTATCAAATGGCAAAGAGGTAACTTATATAAACATTGTAGCAGGATAACTTATTTTTGCGAGTGGATAGAATAGAAATTCCTGCTTCGATTACAGCGGTTGGATTCTGCAAAAAGCAAGAATATGATTATAAAAATGGCATCAATGAATTGGATGAGGAAGACCACTATAGGCTAGAAAAATTTAATGTTAAAGGAGTAGATTCCTATGGCACATTTTGCAGAAGAAAAAGATTTGGATCGAGTTAATGAATTGAGAAAGCAGGTGATGATATCCATGTGGAGGGACGTCCGGACGTATTTAAAGCAGGATTTGGAACAGAATTAAGGGATTTTGCAAGAGTAATAATGAATGGAGAAAATAGTAATTGTGTGGCAGCTGTTCTTATAAGAATGAATTCTATAAGACACTCTCAAATAACGGCAGGTTGAATGAGCAGTTGGAATAGCAACTGCTAACGAACCTTGACAGCCTAACTACTACTCTGAACTTTGCCACAGGGATTCTATGCCCTTTTGACAGGTTAATTGAGCGATATTATGGCTACATGGAATAATTTTCAGATTTATGGTGCGATTACCGGTTCAAATACTGTTCCGTGAATAATTCAGGACTAACTATATTTTACTCCATTTTTGCAGGACAAGAAGATTATGAAAAAGGAATCAGGGACTGTGGGTTATCGGCTTTTATCAGTCAGGAAAAGCCGATAAGAAAGCTGACTTTCTTGGGGTATATTTCCTCCTTCCCTCTCATACAC
>CAZCON010000385.1:0-1863 GCA_964500085.1 uncultured Lachnospiraceae bacterium | reverse complement strand
GGAGAGAACAGAGGCTATGTGTGCGGTGGTGTTAAATGAGGAGGCAGACAGAGAGAATGTTACTTTGACGGAGCTTATTGAGCAGGGCTTTGTTACTTGTAAGGACGGTGTGCTTTTTGCAAACTTCCCGGTATTTACGGTAGAAGTTTACAAACAGGTACAGGAGCTAATCGCGCCGATTACTGAAATTGTTTGCGATTGTATGCTTGCGATTTCCGATAAAGCGGAAAAGCTTTTGACCGGGCATGCACCGGCAGCGGTAAAGAGCCAGTGCGGTGATGTGGCAAAGATTCATCATCGTTTGGATGTGGCGGCGTTTCTTTTAGAAAAGCTCATGGGGGAGAAGAAGCTTACCGTACCGGAAGGTCAGGTGCCGCTTGCCGTGTGGGGCGTGAAAGCGTAAGCAGTTTCTGCGACGGATGGGAGGCGTGCGTGTTTCACAGAAAACGGCGGAGCCCTGCTATTGTCCCAGCTGATAATGCAGGCACCTTGCGTTTTTCACAGAAAACGGCAGAACCATGATGGCCCTGCCGTAGTTTTAGGAATGGATAGGTATGGTATCCACAATCAATGGTCTTGTGTGTTTATTCCGCAGTCGAATCCTCCAAGTTGTCCAGATACTCCTCTAAGCTGTCCAGACTTTCTTCCATGGCATCTGCGTGGTTGTCTTCGGCATCTAAGCTGCTTTCCAGAGAATCCAGGTAGGCATCCCCGTCCTTGGAGGACATCTCCCACAGTTCGATTTCGCAATCCGTGTTATCTACCTGTTGGTCAAGCTCGTTTACACGGTTTTCCAAGCACGAAAGCTCGTTTTCGAAAGCGGAAATGCGACCTGTTACGCCGCCCAAGGCATCCGGCGCCAGAAGACCCTGTGCGGTCATGGCTTCCAAACGACCTGTCAGTTCTGTGAAACGTGCCCTTAACGCCTCTGCACGGTCGAGTAAGTCATCTCTTTGATCCTCAAGCTCCTCCGGATGCTCTGCAAGGTTGTCGGTAAGCGTCGAAGGGCTGCCCGGCGTTGCCGGAACCGGCAGGTGATTTGCTGTATCCGCAGACACGTCTGCCACTCTCTGGTTTATGCTGCTAAGGCTGTCTGCTGCGTTAGGAGATGTATCGGAGAAACGATTTGCACATCTGGCTGCTGCGGCTTCCTTTTTTGCGCGTAATGCTTCGGTGGAGTAGTCTTTGCCGCCATACTGACTGATGCTCGGCCAGCCGTCCTCAAAGACCAGATTATGACGCTGTGGCCGCTGACTCGCAAACGCATCCGGCGCGTCCTCCCAGTCGGCATAAAAATCCGGTTCCTTCGCAGGCTTGACTGCCATCGGTGCGTTTCCTGCCACAAAAGCAAGACGGGTAGCCACCGTAGGGGCAGGCTCCGAAGCGCCCTGTATTGCGGAAGCAACCGCCGGTGTTCGAAACGGGATGGAATACAGCTCCCAGCCGTCCTTGTGAAGCAGCGGTTTAATGTAGTTACGATTCAGATTGTAGGTATAACAGTCCTCCCGGTTGCCGGAAAAGATAATCAGTAGCTGACAGAGCTCACTGCTTTTATCATTCTCGCCACCGTTTAACCAGAAAACGAAGCGATACGCTGTATCTGGTATCAGGGACATTTCATTCGATACGGCACTGACTGCCGGTGCATCCCAATGACCGAACATCAGGCTTTCCACAAGACTGTCATCAAAGTCGTTGATAAAGCTGCGCTCTGCGTGAACCGGCTGGGAATAACCGGTGCCCCGGTTCGTGCTGTGGGTGCGGGAAAATACAAAGCTGTTCTGGCTGTTATACTGTGTCTGTTCAAAAGACCAATTCCGTGGATTAAAATAGATTGTATTCATTTGAGTTACCTCCGATGTA
>CAZCON010000384.1:0-1876 GCA_964500085.1 uncultured Lachnospiraceae bacterium | reverse complement strand
GTGCATGTACTGGATGTCGATAGGATGGAGATTTGCGAGGAAGTGAAAGCTAAGTTTTTTTCAGAGAAGTAGAGAATAGTTTACTTGAAAAACAGTGTCGGAATAGGACTGCAATCGGAAAAAAGGACTTGTGTAGCTGAAATATTGCATGAAGACAAGAAACAACAGGTCTCTTTTTTGTATGTTTTTAAGGATAAGTTTAAATGAATGGCACATAATAATGAAAAAACAGTTGAAATGGAGACTAAATTTTCAATAGCAATTGACAATAACTCTACGCCGGTTGTATAATGTAAATGAAAAAACAGTTGAAATGGAGACTAAATTTTCAGTAGAGAGGGCTGTGTATGGAAAGAAATATGTACTTAGACAAGCTTATCAGAAGAAAAAATAACGGTATGATTAAGATAATTACCGGAATCAGAAGATGCGGAAAGACGTATTTGCTATTTGAACTGTTTTATAACTATTTATTAGAGTCCGGTGTTGATGAAGCGCATATTATAAAGATTGCCTTGGACGATAGAATGAATAAAAAATATCGAGACCCGGATGTATTATGTGAATATGTACATGAAGCCGTAAAAGACAAGCAAATGTACTATGTGTTATTGGATGAGGTGCAGATGGTATCGGAGTTTGAAGATGTATTGAATAGCTTTTTACACATAAAAAATGTAGATACTTATGTAACCGGCAGTAATGCAAAGTTTTTATCCAAAGACATTGTTACAGAGTTTCGCGGCAGAGGGGATCAGATTCATCTTTATCCGTTGTCTTTTGCTGAATTTATGCAGGGAAAAGAGTGCGACAGACAGCAGGCATGGTATGAATATACGATGTATGGTGGACTGCCTAAAATGCTTGAAATTAAAAAGGAAGAAGATAAAACGGATTATTTGAGAGATATTTTCAAAGAGACCTATCTGAAGGATATTTTAGAAAGAAACGATGTTCGCAATCCTGTAGAGATGGAAGAATTGCTGGATTACTTATCGTCTGCAATCGGTGGATTAACGAATCCTAAAAAGCTTGCGGATACGTTTAGAACGGTAAAAAATGTGTCGGTTCATCCGGATACGATAAAGACATATCTGGATTACTTTGAGGATTCCTTTTTAATCAGCAGAGCAAAAAGATATGACGTAAAAGGGAAAAAATATATCAGTACTCCCATGAAGTTTTATTTTACAGATTGTGGATTACGCAATGTGAGAATTAACTTTCGTCAGTATGAGGAAACACATATTATGGAAAACATCATCTACAATGAGCTTTTGGTTAGAGGGTATCACGTAGATGTCGGAATGGTAGAATATAGCTATTGTACGGAAGAAAAGAAAAAAGTGCAAAAGCAGTTAGAAGTGGATTTTGTATGTAATCAGGGTTCAAAAAGATTCTATATACAATCTGCATTGGCATTGCCTACACAGGAAAAAGAAGAACAGGAACAGTTGTCGCTTCAAAATATCAATGATTCGTTTAAGAAAATTATTATAGTGAAAGACGGTCCTACGCACTATAATGAATCAGGAATATTCATATTAAACTTATTTGATTTCTTGTTAAAAGAGGACAGCTTAAATCAGTAATCGAAGTAGTTGTTTGGGGTGAACTTGAGGTAACTAAATTATTATTCTGTAAGGAATCTGGAATGGAATGCTGCGAAAAATTAACCGGATAGAAGCGGATATTGCGTCGGAACAAGAAAAGATAGAGGAGGAAGAGCTTGGAATTGTCACGTTTTACAGAGGAACAGCGGGTTGCGATTACCCATAATACCGGACCGATGCTTGTGCTGGCAGGTCCGGGAAGCGGAAAAACAACCGTAATTACGGAACGGGTGCGATTTTTAATTGAGGAATGTGGTGTGCAT
>CAZCON010000383.1:0-1889 GCA_964500085.1 uncultured Lachnospiraceae bacterium | reverse complement strand
ATTGCAGAGAATCAGGGAAATGTCATTCGCTTGGATCATAACCAGTTTGTCAGCAGTAGTATTTGACGCACTGACCGCTGCAAAGGCAAGAGATGTGGATGTGCTGCTTTGTGATACGGCAGGCAGACTTCATAATAAAAAGAATCTGATGGAGGAATTAAAGAAGATTGACCGTGTGATTTCCAGAGAATATCCGGATGCTTACAGGGAAACGCTTGTGGTGCTTGACGGGACAACCGGTCAGAATGCGCTGGCACAGGCAAGAGAGTTTAATGAGGCAGCAAAAATTGACGGTATTATTTTAACAAAGCTGGATGGAACGGCAAAGGGCGGTATTGCGGTAGCAATTCAGGCACAAATGAAGATTCCGGTGAAGTATATCTGCGTTGGAGAGCAGATAGAGGATTTGCAAAGATTTGACGCAAAGGCATTTACGGATGCCCTTTTCGACGGGGAATAAAGAAACGGAGGATAGAAAGCAATGATGACAATGGAGCATTTTGAAGAAGCAGTAGAAGCAGTAAAGCGTGTGACTGCACCGACAAAGCTGGTATACAGCAATTTCTTTTCCGAGCAGACCGGCAATAAGGTTTATTTAAAGCCGGAGAATATGCAGGTAACGGGTGCATATAAGATTCGCGGTGCATACTACAAAATCAGTACCCTGACAGAGGAGGAGCGCTCTCGCGGTCTGATTACCGCGTCTGCCGGAAATCATGCACAGGGAGTTGCCTATGCGGCAAAAGAGTATGGCTGTAAGGCGGTAATTGTGATGCCGACTACGACTCCGCTTATTAAGGTAAATCGTACAAAGGGTTACGGCGCCGAGGTGGTTCTGCATGGAAATGTGTATGATGAGGCTTGTGAGTATGCTTTAAAGCTGGCAGAGGAAAAGGGCTATACCTTTATTCATCCGTTTGATGATGAGACCGTTGCAACAGGACAGGGTACGATTGCGATGGAACTGTTTAAGGAGCTCCCGACGGTAGACATCATTCTTGCACCAGTCGGTGGCGGTGGACTTTTAGCAGGCGTATCTACTCTTGCTAAGATGCTAAATCCGAATATTAAGGTTATCGGAGTAGAGCCGGAGGGTGCAAGCTGTATGAAGGCTTCCGTTGCGGAGGGAAAGGTAGTGACCCTGCCGTCCGTGGATACGATTGCAGACGGTACGGCGGTAAAGACACCGGGAAGTCATATTTTCCCGTATATACAGCAGAATGTAGACGAGATTATTACTGTTTCTGACAAGGAGTTAATTGTCTGCTTCCTTGATATGATAGAAAATCATAAGATGGTAGTGGAAAATTCCGGACTGCTTACGGTTGCAGCCTTAAAGCAGCTGCCGGCACAGGGCAAGAAGGTAGCTGCCATTATGAGCGGCGGCAACATGGATGTGATTACAATGGCTTCGGTGGTACAGCAGGGGCTGATTTTACGCGAACGCATTTTTACTTTTTCCGTATTGCTTCCGGATAAGCCGGGCGAGCTGGTGCATGTGGCAACAATTATTGCAGAGAATCAGGGAAATGTCATTCGCTTGGATCATAACCAGTTTGTCAGCATTAACCGTAACAGCGCCGTGGAGCTTACCATTACGCTGGAGGCGTTCGGACCGGAGCACAAGCAAAAGATTTTAAAGGCTTTGGAAAAAGCGGGATACCAGCCAAATGTGGTGGCTCCAAAGGCAATGTATCAGTAAATTGGAGGGGCTATGAAGCTATTTATTGTTACGGGAATGAGCGGAGCAGGAAAGTCAAAGGCGGTGGATTTTCTGGAGGATTTAGGGTATTACTGCCTTGATAATCTTCCTGTAAAGCTGCTTTCCTCTGTTGTTGACTGGATGAACCATAAGGATTTTTCCCAGAAGGTGGCAGTAACGCTGGATA
>CAZCON010000382.1:0-1892 GCA_964500085.1 uncultured Lachnospiraceae bacterium | reverse complement strand
CGCGAGGGGAGCGACTTAGTGACAAGTAGGAGGAAGGAGGATTTATGGATATTTCAATCCACGCTCCCGCGAGGGGAGCGACCGCAGAATCAGCAAAACAATCTTCGTTTTTTCTCTGAATCGCAGATTATTTGCTTTTCTTCTATTTTTTGTATTTTACTTCCACCAATAATACATACTTTTTCCAGTGCGAAAGCTTTACATTTTCTATGTTCACATCATCTTCGCACTATATAAGCAACACTCCTTCCATATCATAGGACTCTTTCACTCCAATATGCTCCACTTTAGCTGTATAATGATTTCCAAGAGAATAAAAGCGGATACTATCTGTCTCTGCATTAATTTCTTTTATCAATCGTTCTTTTAATGCAAGAAATTGTCCCGCATCTACAATGCATTCGAACACCGAATTTTGTACTCGCTGCCCATAATTCTGGCACTCCTTCGCCACTCTTCGGAGGCGTTTTCTTCCGGCTGCGTCCACTGTAGATACGTCATACGTTATCAATACCAGCAAACCATCACCTACTTCCACAGAAACGGGGGATACTCTTCCAAATCTCCTCGAATCGTTCTAGCAAGTAACAATGCTTGTACATACGGAAGTAACCCCCATTCCATCTTTTCATCCAAAAACGGATGTGTAATAACTTCTTTTTTTCTATTTTGCCATGCCGCAAAATAGATTTTTCGGCCTTCCTCCGTTAGCAAAACTGCCTCGTCCTGCTGCCTCTCAAAGCAGCTCGGTTTTATTGTTTTCATATTAATCAATGTCAAAACAAAGCGGTCTGCCATAACAGGGCGCAGTTCCTCCATAATATCCAACGCCAACGAACGTCTTCCCGGACGATCACGATGCATAAAGCCAACATAAGGATCCAAACCAACACTCTCCAATGCGTTTGCACACTCCCCTGCCAATATGGTATACGCAAACGACAACAGGGCATTCACATTATCCCTGGGAGGACGACGATTTCTGTTATAGAAGAAAAAGTCTTCTTTTTGATTCAAAATGAGCGTATTAAATATTGAAAAATACTGTTCTGCTGCTTTTCCCTCTATCCCGCGTAACTGCTCCAGATTATTACTTTCTCTGCAATTTTTAAGTGCTTCCTGAAGCGCCGCCGAAATTTCTTTTACGCTCGCTTCCTCTACTCGCATCCTATGGTCACGCAATGTTCTCTCAACACTCCAACGGCAATTATAAATTTTCCCGCTAATCATGTTTCTTGCATAGCAATGACTTCGTTCCGGGCTGTCCGATATCCGGTATTGCTCCTTACGAAGAAACACATTCCCGTATTCTTTTCCGACACAGCGTGCCATAAACTTCCCTCTGGGAGAAAAGAAGCTCATCCCTACCCTGCGCTCTGCACAGGCTCCCATCAATGCAGGACTCGCCCCTTTATAGCTAAAGCATACAATCTGTTCCAAATTGTGCAGAGGAAACCTTCCGAGTGTTTTTTCCCCCTGCAAAATCACAACATTCTCGCCTTCCAATGTGAGATAGCTATCTTCCGTCATTACATACAATGTATTTAGTAGTTTCTTCATCTCACAGTTCCCCCCTTTCACCGACCCTCTCATCAATATAGGCAGTTACATCTTTCCTTTTTTGAAGCTTCGGCAAACAGAGATTAACAAGAGAGCACGCTTTACATCTGGCACTGTATTTTACCTTCGGTGTATAACCTTTTGAGAAAAGCTGATGCATTTCATCTACCAGACTTTCCACCTCAGACCGCAACTCCGAAGTAAACGCCACCTCTTCCCGATGCCTGGTTTTTCCATAATACAAATACCCTTTAGGAATTTCCGTCAAAAGCATCTCTTCCAGACACATCGCCTGCGCACATAATTGCAGACAGTCCTCCTGTCCCTCCTTT
>CAZCON010000381.1:0-1895 GCA_964500085.1 uncultured Lachnospiraceae bacterium | reverse complement strand
TTGTAATGGAGAATGTATATAATATTGAGCGGATGCCTGTTCTACCTAAAGCGATAAAAATAATAAAGGATGCGGGGTACGGTATTACTACTCGAATCCTAAACGCAAGTTATTGTGGTGTGCCGCAGGCTCGGATGCGTTTTTTCATGGTGGGTCATATTGGAGATAAAGATGATTTTCTCGGCAAATTACTTGATGGAAAGCTAAGTGAAAAGCCGATGACCGTTTATGATTACTTGGGAGATTCTCTCCATACGGAATACTACTATATGCATCCAAGGAGCTATAATCGACGTGCTGTTTTCAGCATATACGAACCAAGTGCTACGATACGTGGAGTCAACCGACCTATCCCCGATGGTTATAAAAGGCATCATGCAGATAAGGCTGATATTTCCGAAGGTGTTCGTGCCTTGACCTCAAAAGAACGAAGCTACCTTCAAACCTTCCCTGAATCCTTTGTTTTTGAAGGTAAGAAAACAGATGTTGAGCAAGCTATAGGAAATGCTGTACCTGTAAAACTGGCAGAGTTTGTAGCCAGGTGTATTTTAGAGTATGAGCAGAAAGAAGGTGTGCCCTCAGTATGATGACTGACATTAATAAATTGCAGCAAGATATCAGAGCCATTGGCTCTGTATCTGATAGTGCGGATTTTTTCGAGGGATTCCTCCGTGCTTTTGATATTCCTGTTTCAACGATAGATAGACTCAAATCCACATCCTCCTATAATGTAAACGAGGGCGTTCGTATCGGACAACAGATTTTTTGCCTTGCTTCCGAAGGCAGTAACCTCTACTCTGACTTGAACATTCTGAAAAAGAACAACATCTCCAGTCTGAAGACTCGTTTTGCTATGATTGCAAATGCAGAGGAAGTTCTTGTATTTGATTTAAGGACAGAAGAAACGCTCTTTTCCACCAAGGAGGATCTCTATTCTCATGTTGACTTCTTCTTTCCACTTATAGGTCGGGAGAAGCCCGTTGTCGAAGAGAATGTTGCTGTTAATATTAAGGTCAGCGAAAAGTTCGCACAATTATATAACGAATGCAGATTGAATAATGCACAAACTGACCCGGCTGATATCAGCGAGTTGATTTGTCGTACTCTCTTTTGCTGCGTAATCGACAGTATGGGCTTACTGATGACGGGCGATGCCTCTCTATATGTTTTCGCACAAAAGTACACCGAAGAATCTGGAAGAGATTTTTCCGACTTTATGGTATCGCTATATTGGGCAATGAAGGATGAGGATCATAGTAATTTGCCAATTCACTTCAGACAGGTAAACTATATTGATTCTCGCTTGTTTGATAAGGATATCAGCAACATATCCTTTACCAAAAATATGCGAAGCCTGATGCTTGAAATCATGTCTTTTGATTGGTCTGATGTTGATCCGGAAATTCTCGGTTCGTTGATTCAGTCAATAATCGTCCCTGATGACGAAAGCATCACGGGAAATTTTACGGCTACCGCCAATGTCCAGAAGGTCATAGGACCGCTATTCCTTAACGCCCTTTACTCAGAATATGAAGGCTGCAAAAACGAAAGCGATGCTTGTATTGCCTTAATAGAGCGCATAAGGAAAATATGCGTATTTGACACATCGTGCGGCTGCGGAAATTTTCTCCTGGTTTCCTACAAGGAACTTAATCTGTTACTTTCAAAGATTGCTTCTTCTGCTGGGAAAACGGATATGCCGCTCATGCCTATAACAAACTTCTACGGTATAGAATCGAATCCGTTTTCCTGTGCTATTGCGAAGATGGGATTGCTTTTTGTCGTTCTACAAAGCAAAGCGGTATCTTTGTCCACCATTAAGGCGAATATAGATATCCTATTTGGCAACAGCATTGTAACAGCCAATCCTACACGCATACCGTGGGACTCTGTAT
>CAZCON010000380.1:0-1896 GCA_964500085.1 uncultured Lachnospiraceae bacterium | reverse complement strand
AATTGTTTTACAGACAGTGCCTTGGCTGACATGGTTCATACGAAAGAATACTATGGGAAGACAAGCAGTAAGAAATCCGAACGTCTTGGATATCATATAGCAATCTCTTTCTCCCCCGAAGAGAAGGTGTCCCCAGAGACTGCACTAAGTGTAGTGGGTGAGTTTGCTAAAAAATATTTGGGCAATGAATATGAGGCGGTATATGGAGTACATACAGATTGTGGTCATATGCATGGACATATTTGTTTCAACAGTGTAAATCTCAGAACCGGCTATAAATATCGTTATGAAGATGGTGATTGGGCAAAGGACATTCAGCCAATCGTTGATGAGATATGTCAGAAGTATGGATTGCATACGCTTTTTATGGATACCGGAATTACGAATGAAGAATATGAGGAGGAACAAAAAGAACGAAAAAAGCAGCGTTACTACAAAAGACGGGACCAAAGCGAGGGACAGAAAAGGGGGAAGAGCAATAATAAGTATCATAATGATGCGAGAGAGTCCTTTGCGTGGAACGATTATCTGCGTGAGGCAATAGATGACTTGGTTCTACGAAGTAATTCTTTTTTGGAATTTGAAGCGTTGCTTAAGTCGGAAGGGTTTCAAATAAGGTATGGTAATAGTGAGAGATATGGTAAATATATGAAATTAAAGGCACCGGGAATGGAAATCTTTCGAAAGACATATCAACTCGGACAGGAGTATACATTATCGCGATTGGAAGAGCGTATAGCGATAAAAGTAAAGCCGGTACCTAAATATGTGATTCCTGAAGGAAACGTATTAGTTATACCGGTAAGATGTTTTGTGCGAGCAAAACGACATCCTTTGTCTGTACCAATGAAACGCTATTACGCAAAGCTGTACCGTTTGGGAATTAAACCACATTATGCGCGAAAGCGGATTTCCTATCAGGATGTGAAGAAAGCTACGCTCAGTGCTGATAAGATGGAGCGACAGATGAATCTTGTTCTGAAACATGGGATTGGGACAGTGGAAATTGCAAATCAAACGGTGGAACTCTATAAAGATAAGTTTGATGAGATTAAAAGTGAGCAAAAAGCAGTAGAAGAAGCACATGCTCCATATAAGAAGGTAGTTTGGTTATATCGGAAAAAAAAGCGTCTGGAACAAAAGCTGGATAAAGTCCAATCCGAGGAGAGGGGGAAATTGCAAGAACAGATCGAATTGTTATCGGTTCAGATTAGTAAGTATGGTCTATCTGAGGAACAGCTGCAAGGATATACAGAGAATTATTCTGCAAAGATGAAAGAACTGCGGCAACGGCTTCGAGAGACAGAGGAGGAAGTAGAGGCTGCAGAAGAAGTGCGAAAAGAGTTTCAACAGGAGGCAGGAGCGTATACCGAGGAAATGGCAGCTTTCTATAATAGTATTCCGGAAGAGGAGAAAGAACAAAAGAAAGGACGTAGCCGATGAGTATAGATACTATTAATTTGAGGCAAGCGTGCGGTTTAGGAGTGGTAATATTGGTAGTGATAGCACTGAGTTTAATAAAAAAAATAGACAAAGAACATGGTTTGCCTGGACAGATTCCGTTAAAAACGCTTCCACTTTGTTGGTTTGCCGGAACGAGCGTCTCAGTGGATTCATTGTTGTCTGTGATGTGCGGATGTGTGTTGATGGTATATCTATGCTTTATGGCGTATGTAGATCATCATACAGGTCAGGTCTATTCGCTCTGTTCCTATATCGTCGGTGGTATCGGAGGGATACTGTTATGGATTCACCCGATATTGTTTCCTGCTTTTGGGGCGTTTTTTGTAGGCGTAGCTGTGATAACGGTATTGAAAGGATTCTCCTTGGGTGATTCTGAGATATGGATAGCTGCTGCTCCGTACTTACTACTGCAATGTGGGAATTCCATATATG
>CAZCON010000379.1:0-1905 GCA_964500085.1 uncultured Lachnospiraceae bacterium | reverse complement strand
AGCCGGAGAAGGAACTGCTGCCGGAGGCGCTTTTTTCGGAGCAGGAGCCGGAAAAGGACAGAGAGACAGAGCTGTTGGAAGGAGCCTTGCAGCATACGTTGTCCGAGGGAGCGACGATGCTGTGGAAGACGGCAGACGCGATTACAGTACAGGCCCATGAAAGTCTGGATAAGTAGCGAAAGAAATGCTGAATCGCTGACGGAAGGGGTTTTTTGCTTGACTTTCCCTGCATTTGGTTGTAGACTATAACTGTTTGATTTTCTAAATGTGAGCCGGAGGACGGAATGCCCAAACGCTTTTTTGAAAATTACAGGAGTGAGCATACAGGCTGAGCCGGTGAGGAGGATGCTGATGAAAAAGGTCTGCGTGATTGCAAATGCCGGGAAGGAGTCTGCTAGGGAAACGGCAGAGCAGCTTCGTACCTTTTTTGAACAAAGAGGGATTGTGTGTCCGGTGCTTTTTGAGGATTTTTCGGAGCAGACCTCTTATGAAAAAGCTTTGTCAGACGGAGTGGAATGTGCGGTAGTGCTTGGCGGTGACGGTACCCTAATCCGGGTGGCAGGACGGCTTGCCGAGAGAAAAATTCCGGTGGTAGGGATAAATTATGGTACGCTTGGATTTTTGACCGGAGCAGAATCCGTGGGAGCAGATGAGGTGCTGAAGGCATTGGTGGCGGGAGAATACCGTATAGAGGAACGGATGATGTTGGAAGCCTCTGTGGAGGGGGCTGCGTTTGGAACGGCATTAAACGATGTGGTGATTACGCGGAACGGTTTCTCACGGATTATCAGCGTAAGCATTTCTGTAAATGGCACGCAGGTGTGCAATTACCGAGGGGATGGCGTTATTGTTGCAACGCCGACGGGTTCTACCGGTTATAATTTATCTGCGGGAGGGCCGGTGGTGGCACCGGCGACAGAGCTGTTTCTGATTACTCCGATTTGTCCGCATTCGCTCAACGCCAGAAGTATTCTGCTTTCTGCGGAGGATGAGCTTCATCTGGTAGTGCGGGAAGAAAAAAAGACGCAGAATGAGGAAGCAATTGTTACGCTGGACGGGCAGCGGGCAAAGGAGCTTGCGGCGGAGGATAGGATTGTGATTCGGCGCTCTGAAAAGAAAGCGTATTTTATACAGCTGAACAACCATAGCTTTTTTGACGCATTACATAGAAAATTAGGAACACAGTAATGGAAAACGGAGAAATGGAATGAAAATTTCAAGACAGAATAAAATTATTGAACTGGTAGAAAAGTATGAAATTGAAACCCAGGAGGAGCTTGGAGAGCTTTTAAAAAAAGCCGGATATCAGGTGACGCAGGCAACGATTTCCAGGGATATCAGAGAATTAAAGCTTACAAAGGTTGCCATTGATTTGGACCGGCAGAAGTATATTGTGCTTCGTGCCCATGGGACGGAGATGAATGAAAAGTATGCAAGGATTTTAAAGGACGCTTTTCTTTCGATGGCAAAGGCGCAGAATATTCTGGTGGTGAAGACGGTTTCCGGTATGGCAATGGCTGCTGCTGCGGCGTTAGACGCGTTGCAGATAGACGGTATTGTGGGCAGCATTGCCGGAGATGACACGATTATGTGTGCCATCCGCACGGAAAAGGAAACAGAGGGCGTGATGGAGAAATTACATCGCTTAATCGGCGATAGAAGATAATAAAGAAAGATAAGGAAAATAAAGGAGAAAAAATTATGTCAGGTCATTCCAAGTTTGCAAACATTAAGCACAAGAAGGAAAAGAACGATGCAGCAAAGGGAAAAATTTTTACCCGTATCGGTCGTGAAATTGCAGTAGCGGTAAAGGAGGGCGGTCCGGACCCGAACAACAACAGTAAGTTAAAGGATGTTGTTGCAAAGGCAAAGGCAAATAACATGCCGAACGATACCATTGACCGC
>CAZCON010000378.1:0-1910 GCA_964500085.1 uncultured Lachnospiraceae bacterium | reverse complement strand
CGGGTACGCTTTCCGGCGGTGAGCAGCAGATGCTTGCCATGGGACGTGCCATGATGTCTAATCCGACGCTTTTGATGTTAGATGAGCCGTCTATGGGACTTGCACCGATTCTGGTAGATGAGATTTTTAAGATTATTGAGTCCTTGAACAAGGCAGGCGTTACCATTCTTCTTGTAGAGCAGAATGCACAGATGGCGCTCTCCATTGCAAACCGTGGTTATGTATTGGAAACCGGTAAGGTGGTACTGTCGGCAGATGCCAAGGATTTGTTAAACGATGATTCGGTAAGAAAGGCATATTTGGGAGCATAATCCGGAAAGGAGAAGGGTCATGGAAAAATTTGTCATTACGATTGCAAGAGGCTACGGTAGCGGCGGGCGCACCATTGGTATGATGTTGGCAAAAGAGTTAAACATTCCGTACTATGACAGGGAACTGATGCGTCTGGCTTCTGACGAGAGCGGTATTAACGAGGAGCTGTTTGCGAAGGCAGATGAGAAGCTAAAGCAGAGCCTGCTTTTTAAGATTGCAAGAAAAGAATACAACGGCGAACTGATTCCGCCGGACAAAGAAGAGTTTGTTTCCAACGATAATCTTTTCACCTATCAGGCAAAGGTGATTCGGGATTTGGCAGCGGAGGGTCCGTGTGTGATTGTCGGTCGTTGTGCAGACTACATTTTAAGAGATTTGCCTCATGCGGTACGTCTCTATATCCATGCGCCGCTTGCGGATTGTGTTGCACGTACCGAAGGGAAGCTTCCGGGCGATGCAAAGAAAAGAGAAAAGCAGATTCTTGCGATTGATAAGCGCCGTGCTTCCTACTATAAGTATTATACCGGCAAGGAATGGACCGATGCCGGCAACTATGACTTGTGTCTGAATACCGGTCATATGGATTACGAGACCTGTGTAAAGATTACAAAGTCGTTTTTGGAGATTATTCCGGAAAGGGATTCGTACAGTGTCAGCCGCTGTAGCTTAGGCACGGACGGCAGTCAGCCGAAAATGAATTAAGAAAAAAGAATGAGGGAAACAGCCGAGCCAGATGTTGCGCGCAGACATCTGGCTCGAAATATTTAAATCGCCCTCGTTGCTTCCCTCAGCCACTTCCCCTCTTCCTTGTTCAGATGCGGAAGAAGCGTTTCGTATACTCTTTTATGATACGCATTTAAACTTCTTTTCTCTGTAGCGGTCATTTCCTCCGGAAGTACTGCGTCAAGGTCAATTGGCGTAAGAGTCAGTGTGTCGAAACACATAAATTGACCGTACTCGTTTTTCTCCCCTTTTTTGCAGACAAGCTCGTTTTCAATACGGATGCCGTGGCTTCCTTCTACGTAAACGCCCGGCTCGTTGGTGGTCACCATGCCTTCCTCTAAAATGCAGCTGTCGTTTCGCTCCGGTACAATACGCCAACGGAAGCCGTTCGGAGCTTCATGCACATTTAAAAGATACCCTACCCCGTGACCGGTGCCGCAACGGTAGTCAAGCCCCAGCTGCCAAAGAGGACCTCTTGCCAAAATGTCAAGATTCACGCCGCGGCAGCCGTATAAAAATTTTGCGTCTGACAGGGCAAGCATACCGCGTAGAACAGCGGTGTAATGTTTCTTCCACTCATAAGGAATGGAACCAAGGACATAGGTTCGGGTGACATCTGTGGTACCCTCATAATACTGTCCGCCGGAATCTACCAAAAGCAAGCCCTGTGGTTTTAGTGTGGCCGCAGATTTTTTATCTGCACAGTAGTGCATCATAGCTGCGTTTGCGTTGTAAGCGGCAATAGTTTCAAAGCTTGGTTCTAAGAAACCGTCCTGCTCTTTGCGGAGAGAAAGCAGGTAGTCTGCGGCAGAGACTTCTGTAATCGGCATTTTGCTTACGTTGCTTTTTAACCAATACATGAACCTTGTTACAGC
>CAZCON010000377.1:0-1914 GCA_964500085.1 uncultured Lachnospiraceae bacterium | reverse complement strand
TATTATCAGTGATAATCCGGAATATAAGGATGCAAAGCTTGGTTCAAATGCGGCAGAGCTTCTCGGCTTTCATGATGTGGTATTTGAATATGAGATTACGAGCAATCGCGTAGATTGTTTTGGTGTGCTAGGAATTGCAAGAGAGGCGGCGGCCACTTTCCGTAAGCCGTTTGTTCCACCGGAAGTGAAAAAAACAGGGAACAGCGAAAAGGCAAGCGATTATGTTTCAGTGGAGATTCAGGATACTGACCTTTGTAAGCGTTATGTTGCCCGTGTGGTGAAAAATATTAAGGTTGCACCGTCTCCGGAATGGATGAAGAGGAGACTGGCAGCCTGTGGTATCCGGCCGATTAATAATATTGTGGATATTACCAACTATGTCATGGAGGAGTATGGCCAGCCAATGCATGCGTTTGACCTTGATACTGTTGCAGGACACAAAATTGTTGTCCGCCGCGCAAAGGACAGCGAGCGTTTTCAGACGTTAGACGGGCAGGAACGGGAGCTGGATTCCTCTGTTTTAATGATTTGTGATGCGGAAAAGGAAATTGCCGTGGCAGGTATCATGGGCGGCGAAAATTCCAAGATTACGGACTCGGCTACGACGCTGTTATTTGAGGCTGCCTGCTTTGACGGCACCAATATTCGTCTTTCTGCAAAGAAGCTTGGCATGAGAACGGATGCTTCCGCAAAGTTTGAAAAGGGGCTTGACCCGAACACTGCAATGGAAGCCATTGACCGCGCCTGCGCTTTGATTGAGGAGTTGGGAGCAGGTGAGGTAGTCGGCGGCGCAGTAGATGTTTATCCGGAAGTACGTACCGGAAACCGTGTGAAATTTTCTGCGGACAAGGCAAACAAACTGCTTGGGACTGATATTTCCAAGGAGCAGATGGTGGAATATTTTAAGGCAATCGAACTGGAATATGACTGGGATGCAGATGAGGTGATTGTTCCGAGCTGGCGTCAGGATATTGCGTGTCAGGCTGATCTGGCAGAGGAAGTGGCAAGATTTTATGGCTATGATAATATTCCGGTCAGTCTTCCGAACGGTGAGGCTACTACCGGAAAGCTTTCCTTTAAGAGAAGGATTGAGGATTATGCAAGAACCGTAGTAGAGCAATACGGCTTTTGTGAGGCAATGACCTATTCCTTTGAAAGTCCGAAGGTATTTGATAAGCTGCGGTTAGCGGCAGACGATAAATTGCGTCAGACCGTAACCATCAGCAATCCGCTAGGCGAGGATTTCAGTGTTATGAGAACTCTGCCGTTAAACGGTATGCTGACCTCGCTTGCTACGAATTATAACCGCAGAAATAAAAATGTGCGTCTGTATGAGCTTGCCACAGTTTATCTTCCGAAGGGGCTGCCGCTTACGGAGCTTCCGGATGAGAGGAGGCAGCTGACGCTTGGTATGTATGGTATGGGCGACTTCTTCGACATGAAGGGAGTTGTGGAGGAGTTCTTGGAAAAGGTTGGATTAAAGGGACTTGTGACCTATGATCCGACGACGCGGCGTAATTATCTGCATCCGGGCAGAAAGGCAGAAATCCTTTATGAGGGCACGGCAATCGGTTATTTGGGAGAGGTGCATCCGGATGTGGCAGATGCGTACGGTATCGGCGACAAGGCCTATGTGGCAGTGCTTGATATGCCGCTTGTAACGGAGCGTGCCGGCTTTGACGTGAAGTATACGGGGGTTGCAAAGTATCCGGCAGTTTCCCGTGATCTTTCTATGGTTATGAAAAAGGAAATTCTGGCAGGACAGGTAGAAGAGGTGATTCGTAAAAATGCAGGAAAGCTTCTGGAACACTGTACCCTGTTTGATGTTTACGAGGGAACGCAGATTGAGGAGGGCTATAAGTCCATGGCATACTCGGTGGGACTTCGGGCACAGGACAGAACACTGGATGAAAA
>CAZCON010000376.1:0-1923 GCA_964500085.1 uncultured Lachnospiraceae bacterium | reverse complement strand
GCTGTTGGATGAGTAAAATAAAAGTGGTATAGGCACTAGAGATAAAGGTGCAGGTAGAGAATGTCAATAGAAAGGATATTTTACCGGTTATGAAAAAGTTGAAAAAAGGAGTTATTTTATTTATATTGATGTTTTCCCTGCCCGCATGTAAAGAATCGGCGGAATCAAAGCAAGACAGGAATCAGGCAGAATGGGAAACGGCTGGTATGATAAATGGAGAAACAGACAATGTCTGTGGGTTAAATGGCGGGATTCTATTGGACGGGCTCTCGGTAAAGGGAGAGGATTCTCTCTATTATTGTAATTTAGGAGAAAATATGCGAAGCGATGACAGCGGCGGCTACTCGGTTTTGGTTTGTAAGGATTCGGTGTATGATGTTACCTATTATGTAAATTACGGAAGAGATTATTATATCTATGCAATGAGAGAGGGTGTCTCGGAGCTTGCGGTCAAAATACCGGGGAGAGAGTTGTTTTGCCGGAATGGGGAGCTCTATTTTATTGCGGATACCTATGGACTTTATGAGTTTGAGGCATTTGCAGAGGGGAACATACTGAAGTATAATCCGGTTGACGGATGTGTAGAGACCGTAGTGGAAGAGGCGGCAACTACAATGATAGTTTATCCGGATGGAATTTGTTTTAATGATGTGGGGGAGCCGATAGAGTTTGGAGAGGATGGAGAAATAAGTCCTACGGTGCAGCAGCTGCGTGATTTGGGATATCTTGGCGAAGTCACGGCTGCAACGGGAACCGATATGAAGGACATGGAGGGAAACGTGATATCGACGTTAAAGGATATTACGAGTTTGCCGGCAACGTATTGGATGAAAGAAGAACTGCTATACTACATAGAACAAAAAGCAGTGGAAGGGTCCGACCAGAGGAGAAGCGTTTTGATGACCTATGATTTGAATACAGGGACAAAGGAGGAAGTAGTGACCTTGGATTTTCCTACGGTTCTTTCAAACAGCGATATGTTGTTGTTTCATGATACGTTGTATTTCGGAAACTTATTGCGTGTGTCCTTGCAGGAAGGAACACAGTGTTATGCACAATATGCAGATGAGTCGATAGACTTTGGCAACACAGATGCTCTTTATACAGATGGCGATACTATGTTTTGCCTGAAAAATAATGTGTTATGGAGAATGGAAGAAAAGAAATCTATGGCGATTGGCACACGGGAATTTGTGACGGGTGTTCCGTTGGAAATCGGAACCTATGAATACTACCTGTATCCGTTAGGACAATAGAAAACGGGAAATTATGTGCAATAATAGAGGAGAGACGAGATGCAAAAGAGATTCCTGAGATATATTTGCTTGGGACAAATGGAAGTGGTGACGGTATGCGTTCAGATGCATATACCTATACCGGAGAAAAAGTGATGTGCTACATTCCGGCGGAGGATAAGATATTTGACCTGAGTATTGAGAATCCGATTGATATCTGTCTGGCGGAAAAAGGATATTTGTTTTTGTATGCCCATACAAAGGAGGGCTTCTGCTTCTTTTTGTATGATGCAACCAGAGACGCCATTAAGATGCTGGCAAGGACGGACGAGTATAAGATGTGTAACATGACACTTGCCAATGGAGCAGAGGAGATTATCTACCAGAGCTCCGGCCGAGGTCTTGTAGTTTCTTCTTTGTCTGATTTTGAAGTGGAGTGTGAATTGTATCCGGATGGATACTTTTGGGACAACAGCCTGTGCTGTGTAAACGGAAGAGTGGCGTGTATGGCTTTTGACGGAAGTATCGTACAGTTCAATCTTAAAGATGTAAAAAAAGAAAATCAGGTGCTTCGCTATATTTCCGCCGGCTTTGAAATGGATGAGCCGTATGGCTGTGGCTATGAGATGCAGCGGACAAAGCTTGAGGAGGATAAGTTTGCACTAAAAATCATGGCGTTAGATAAGGA
>CAZCON010000375.1:0-1924 GCA_964500085.1 uncultured Lachnospiraceae bacterium | reverse complement strand
GTATGATGCAGGCTGTGCCGCCGTTAAATGAGGTATTCAAACAGGTAGGCATGGAGCTTCCGGGATTCCTTGGCAAAGAAAAGGAAGAAACCGTGGAGAAGCAGCCGGTGCAGGAAGGGGAAGTTTCTGGAAAGGAAAACTGATATAAACGTAAGCAGGAAAGCAAGGGGCAGAACAGAAAGAGAATGCGGGGTCGCACGGGTAATGCTGTGCGACCTCGTTTTTTTGGCGCGCAGACAGCTTTCCCGGATAACACCCTGCGGTTGAAACGCTATTTACGGTACAGGGAAAACATGATATAATAAGAATGGAAAAGATTCTATGAGGAGGGAAAGCGTGAAAGTAAAAAAATCATGGGACCGGTTCTGCTGCTGTTTCTGCTGGCAGCCTGTTCCGAAAAAGAAAAAGCCGTGACGGAGCTTACGGTCACACCGGCAAAGCAGGAGGAAATGACGGAGCCTGACTCTGAGTGGACTCTGAATGGACTGAGTCAGGCATTGTCAGAGAAAACATTTCTTCAAGTCAGGGAAGGGTACTGGAAAATCTTATGGCGGTAGGAGAGGATTCCGCGTATTATTGTAATTTACAGGAAAATATGCGCGGAAATAATGGCGGTGACGCGAAGGATTACCGTGTACTGCTTTGAAAGGATCCGGTATACGATATTACATATTATGTGAATTATGGGCGGGATTATTATATCTATGCCCTTCGCGGGGAAACCTCTGAATTGGCAGTACAGATTCCGGCAAGCGAACTATATTGCAGGAAAGGGGAACTGTATTTTATGGTAGAGGCGTATGGTTTGTATGAGCTTGACCCGCTTGTAGAGGGCTCTGTTTTAAAGTACAATCCTACAAACGGTAATATAGAGGTGGTAATAGAAACCCCAATGTATGATATGACAGTGTATCCGGACGGAATTTTTTACAGAGTTCTGACTCCAAACGAAGAAGGAACCGGTGGAATACGGGATGATTATTTTTATTCTTTTTCGGAAGAGAAAACAAAGGACTATTCCCTGCCTATGCGTTCAATTGAGCGGTTTAGAAACTATCATTTTATTGCGAAAACTACGGAAAAGAAAGATGGAACGATGGAAGACGGGTATCATTTGGAAACTCTGGAGGGTATGGTAGGATGGAAGCTTGACAATATAACCAGCCTTCCGTTTTCCTATTGGATAAAGGATAATTCCCTATATTACATCGACACGAAAAAAGATATATTAAGAGAATACCAGCTGGAAACAGGTGTGGATAGAGCCGTGCTTGAGATAGCCCTGCCGATGATATTTCCAAGCGCCTTTGATGAATAGTCTTGTTGTGGGGGATGCGGACGAAAGTATTTTATATTATTCCTTACGGGGGCTTGTGATGTCGGAAATATCAAATCCGGATACAGAGAGTGAATTGTATCCAGACGTTATGACAGATGAAAATCTGTGTTATGTAAACGGAAGAGTAGCATGCAGAACCTATGCATCGGATATTGTACAGTTTTTGGTGGCAGACGTAAAAAAGGAAATGGAAACACTTCATATACTATCGGTGGGGTATGAAATTTTCAAAAGAAACAAAAAATGCAGGGACCTGCCTGTTTCTTGTCGTAAATCCGCAATCAGAGCAGCTGGAAACGACATTGCGGTATCTTACCGACTGGATTGCATATACGATGAACTGTCCGGAAAAACCACTGTTTTTTGCAAACCGGATGGTGGAGGAAGAAACCTATGAGGCTTCTTTGTATGAGCTGTACTTAAACGGGGAAATTGTATTCACGATTGAGGCGGACATATATGAAGGGTATCATGAGGTGCTTTTTGACATTTCCAGACTGGAAAAATATATTGCGGAAACAGAGCGGAAGCTTAAGATGTATCTGAATGAATAGAGAAGAACCCGGCTTTTGAAATGTGTTATAT
>CAZCON010000374.1:0-1925 GCA_964500085.1 uncultured Lachnospiraceae bacterium | reverse complement strand
CTATGGCAGACTACACCGATATGTGGGCTACCCAGGGAAGAAAGAACATCTTCGGCCACGAGGTAATGCTGTCCGAGATGCAGTCTGAGGCCGGTGCAGCGGGTGCTGTTCACGGTTCCTTACAGGCTGGTGCATTGACCACCACCTACACCGCTTCTCAGGGCTTACTTCTCATGATTCCGAATATGTACAAGATTGCCGGTGAGCTTCTTCCGGGCGTAATTCACGTTACCGCTCGTGCTCTTGCAAGCCACGCGCTTTCCATCTTCGGTGACCACTCCGACGTATACGCATGTCGTCAGACCGGTTTTGCTATGCTCTGCTCCAGCAATGTTCAGGAGGTTATGGACCTTGGTGCCGTAGCTCACTTAACTGCAATTGAGGGCCGCGTTCCGTTCTTACACTTCTTCGATGGTTTCCGTACCTCCCATGAGATTCAGAAGATTGAAATCTGGGACTATGAGGACTTAAAGGATATGTGCAACATGGAGGCCGTAGAGGCTTTCCGTAACCGCGCCTTGAATCCGGAGCATCCGATTCAGCGTGGTACTGCTCAGAACCCGGATGTATTCTTCCAGGCAAGAGAAGCATGTAACCCGTACTATGATGCAATTCCGGAGCTTACCCAGCAGTACATGGACAAGGTAAACGCAAAGATTGGTACCGATTACAAGTTATTTAACTACTACGGTGCTGCTGACGCAGAAAGCGTTATCGTTGCAATGGGTTCCGTTTGTGACACCATTGACGAGACCATTGATTTCTTAATGGCACGTGGCGAAAAGGTTGGTGTTGTAAAGGTTCGTCTTTACAGACCGTTCTCCGCAAAGCACTTGGTAGAAGCGATTCCGGCTACCGCTAAGCGCATCAGCGTTCTTGACAGAACCAAGGAGCCGGGTGCTCTCGGCGAGCCGCTCTACCTCGATGTAGTTGCTGCTTTAAAGGGTACGAAGTTCAATGATATCCCGGTTTACTGCGGCCGTTACGGCTTAGGTTCCAAGGATACCACTCCGGCACAGATTATTTCCGTATTTAAGAACACCGAGAAGGAAAAGTTCACCATCGGTATCGTTGATGATGTGACCAATCTTTCCCTTACCATTACCGAAAATCCGGTTACCGCTCCGGAAGGCACCACCGCATGTAAGTTCTGGGGCCTTGGCGCAGACGGCACCGTAGGTGCAAACAAGAACTCCATCAAGATTATCGGTGACCACACCGACAAGTACGCTCAGGCATACTTCGACTATGACTCCAAGAAATCCGGTGGTGTTACGATTTCCCACTTACGTTTCGGCGATAAGAAGATTCAGTCCACCTACCTTATCAACAAGGCAAACTTCGTTGCCTGCCATACTCCGTCCTATGTACGTAAGTACAACATGGTTCAGGATTTGGTTGACGGCGGTACTTTCCTTTTGAACTGCTCCTGGAATATGGATGAGTTGGAAGAGCATCTGCCGGGTCAGGTAAAGCGTTATATTGCCGAGCATAACATTAAGTTCTACACCATCGACGGTATCAGCATCGGTAAGGAAGTAGGTCTTGGCGGACGTATCAATACCATTTTGCAGGCTGCTTTCTTCAAGCTTGCAAATATCATCCCGATTGAGGATGCAGTAAAGTACATGAAGGACGCTGCAACCGCTTCTTACTCCAAGAAGGGTGACGATGTTGTTAAGATGAATCATACCGCTATCGACCGTGGTGTTGAGGGTATCGTTGAGATTCAGGTTCCGGCTTCCTGGAAGGACGCTAAGGATGAGGACCTCACTGAAAACGCTACCTGCGGCGGTGCAAATGTCCTGAAGTATGTCAACTCTATTCAGGCAAAGATTAACGCTCAGGACGGTAACAGCCTGCCGGTATCTGCATTCGTAGATTACGCAGACGGTTCCACTCCGACCGGTTCCGCAGCTTACGAG
>CAZCON010000373.1:0-1941 GCA_964500085.1 uncultured Lachnospiraceae bacterium | reverse complement strand
AGTGTAATCACTACAAGACTCCAAATCACAGTTCCTCTTACAATGGCAGACTGTACTCCTTTTATCTTTGTGATCACTACAATTGCTCCCTGCACAAAGAAGAATAGTAGGAGAAGCATGAACGCCACTGTTGTTTTAAGCCCTGTCCTATCTTTCTTTTCCATATTCTTTCCCCCAAACCTGTATTGTTCCTTCAAATTGAAATTAAATTAAATGCCTCCCTTTTTACTTTTCCCCATTGCCACAGCAATGCGAATAAACGGAGCAAGAAGCAGAAACATCACAATAACAGAGCCACCAAGCTGCCCATAAGACATCCACACATTTGATTCCGGTGGGCATGGACAAACGATTGCCATAACCACGCGAAATATCCAAAGCAAGAGTATAAAGCCATAAATAACTACTGCTTCTTTATTCTTTGCAAATACTTTTTTCCCCCATAAAATCAAAATCAGGCTTAACCCGGACAATAAAAACGAAAAGCACAGATTCACATAATTGATGGAAACTACCAGTGTGGCATATGGAATATACGAAGCCCAGCCAAACAACCACGGCACCGTAAAGTGCCACAGCCCAACCAACATGCTAATCGATGCACCTGTATAATACATAACCTGATAGTTTCTCATAATTCTTCGCCTCTACTGTTATTTCTGTTTGTAGACTCCTCGTTGCTCCAAAAGCTTTTTGCGTTCTTTTTTAGCCGAAGAATCAAGTGCGGCTCCAATACTTATTCCAAAACAAAGTCCCAAAGATAAGCCAATTCCGATACTGTCAAAAAATGTGCCGAGAGCAGTACCAATGCTGATTCCAAAGAGCATATAAATTGCCATCCAGTTTGTAAGTGGTTTCTCCAAAACAAAACGTGGACCTTCCTGACCTTCTCCATTCGACACAAACCCACATTTCTCGAGAATACGCTGGGAAGCTCTGTTCTCCGGTTCAGTCTCCGCTTCGATAAATACAACATCCGCATTGCCAAAAGCCCACTGTGTCATGGCTTGAACTGCTTCTGTAGTATAGCCTTTTCCCTCTTGATCTGGCAGAATACCGTACCCTATTTCAACAATATTGTCTTTGACTGGTCCCTTAAAGCTGAGATTACCAATGTATGTATCGTCCTTTTTCAACGTCATCTTCCAAGGTGCGTACCATATTCTATTTTCAGGATCACACTTGCACCCGGACAGCATTTCACTGTAAGCACAACACAGTTCATCTGAGTCTGATGCTTCAATCATTTTTTCAATTTCTTCATCAGACATTGGCTGAATCATCATTCTTTTCGTTTTCACACATAGTTCCTTTTTCTTCATTACACCATAAACTCCTTTTTGTTCTTTCCATAGACATTCTTTATCAGTAGAATCACATTTATTTCATCCAATCAAACAATTCCTGCCACTTTAATCTATCTTCTGTCTTTGCAAACGCTGTTCTGTAACTTACTTCGCCCCGTAGATTTCAACAAAATGTGACAGATGCACACCTATCTGCGTCCACATTTCGTCCATCCTGCCCGGCTCTCGGTCTGCAATCTCTATCATCACTGTTACCGGTGCTACAATTTCTAAAGCAAGCAGATTGGCATCAAACCTACGAATCAGATTCTTTTCCATCATTTTTTCTAACATCAGAGCATACATTTCCTGATTTCCAATCAACTGGTGCTTTGATGTAAGTACCGCTATCTTTTCATTTCTATACTGCTCCTTCGCACAAAATCTTCTGACCTTTTGTATCTGCGGATTCTTCATTGTAAATCCAACTCGTCTCAGACAATCTTCCTTGAATTCATCTAGCGATTCCGGTATCTTATCCAAGTTAGAGCTATTTCCGAAATTCTCATCATATTTTTGTTCCATCATGGCAATCAGGGAATCAAGAATATCTTCCTTTCCCTTATAATGTGCGTATATGGATGGACCTTTTATT
>CAZCON010000372.1:0-1946 GCA_964500085.1 uncultured Lachnospiraceae bacterium | reverse complement strand
AGTACATACTCAAAATGAAAGGGGCTGCAGTATGGCGATTACAAAGGAGAAACGCAAGAATCATTCAAAGATGTATTTCAATGTTTCACACGGGGGAACTATGCCTATGCAACTGTATCAGCGTTCACTTTCTCGCTGACTTATCCTTCTGCGCCTGTCTGCGTTTTGCAGACGGGCGCATTTTTCTTTGTTGTCAGCCGCCCAAAAATAAATTTACAGTTTTGTTCAAAAAGGAGGATTTTAGCGGGTAGCGAGCGGCCTTGCGCTCGCCTTGTTAGCGGAAAGGGAGAAAACCACCTCATTCCCCCAGGAAAGGGGGTGAAAAGATGGATGTGATCCCCCGTAATGACTATGGCGAGCGGTGCCAGTTCGATGCCTATTGCAAGCTGGTACTCTACCATGAGGCAATCGACTATCTCCGGGAAATGCAGAGACGCCGGGACAGGGAACTGTCATTCAGCGATCTTTCGCAGGCGGAGATGGACAGGCTCTGCACCGTAGATCGCTACCCCAGCGACAGATTTACTTTCTCGTCCCATGGGTATGATCTGCATATCGACAATGAGCTTGTGGCTGATGCCTTTGCCGGTTTGTCCTCCCAGGAGCAGAGCATTTTGATCCTGCACTGTGTACTGGAACTGCCGGATCAGGAGATTGGCCGCCTTGTGGGAATGTCCCGCAGCGCCGTTCAGCGGCGACGGACAAAATCGCTCAGCGAGCTTCGGATCAAATTGATGGCGCTTATGCCGAAAGGAGGTTAACGCGAATGAAGCAACCTAAATACAAAGGAAAAGAGCTTCTTCCTCTTTCGGTGATCGACGCCGCCCGTGACGGTGACGCCCAGGCCGTAGATAGCGTACTGAGGTACTATGAGGGCTATATCAACAAGCTCTGTACCCGGACGCTCTACGATCCCGACGGCCAGCCCCGTGTAAGGGTGGACGAGTATATGAAGCGCCGACTGGAAATCAAGCTCATCCATTCTATCGTCAGCATGAACTGACAAAACCGGCCCCGGCAGCAGAAACAGCTTACCCTTTCCCTGTTCCTATCTTTCGTGGCCGGAGACGGCACCTTGAAAAAGAAAGCCCGGTGGGAGGCCGCTTGTGGCAGCATAAGGCAGACGGATACATTCCTGTCTGTGCCGAGCCATACGGCCGGTGCGCCATGAAATCTGTTGCAAGTCCGCAGGACGGGACCACTGCTAAACAGACGAGCGATTTACACCGGGCCGCAAAACAAGCATGGCAGCTTGTGGGCGACGAAGCATGGGCAGGGTCAAAGATACTCGCGCATTGAACGCCCGCAAAGCATTGTGCGCCGCACCCATCAGCATGGGCCGGGGTGAAACTCCCGTGGAGCTGCGACCGAAGGAACTGCCTTCGGCGGCCAGCAGCCGTCCGTATTGCCTCTTTCGTTTCTTTTGTTAACTACTGAAAGGGGTTACTATGCAAGAAAATAAATTGCCGAAAGGCAAAGAACATATCGCAAGTGAAAATCCTCTGGAAGAAACAACGACCTACCACATTGATGGCAGGTCGTTTGTTGTCAAACCGGTGTTCAAGGAAGATAGCGCAAATACCTTTGGAGCAATTCTTTTGCGTCTCATGCAGGCGGATTGTGAAAGAAAGTCGTAAATCCTTGATGAATCCGGCTGACAAGTGGCTGTCGGGCGCGGTATAATACTTGTGTGAAGTAATACACGCAAGAAAATTTGTTGTCCGACTGAGCCAAGGAAGGAGGACTTATGAAACAGTCGAACAACAAAAAATCCCGTGATGTGACAGCTTTCCTCTATGAACGGCTTTCCCGTGATGATAATCTGGAAGGTGAGAGTTACAGCATTGGGAATCAGAAAAAATTGCTCACCAAGGTGGCAAAAGAAAAAGGCTAAAATCCCACTCCGCAACATGACCAGCATGAACAAGGTCTGTTGCGATTTTGTA
>CAZCON010000371.1:0-1957 GCA_964500085.1 uncultured Lachnospiraceae bacterium | reverse complement strand
CTGTAAGTCCGCCTGTACGTTTCCTAATCTAACAAGCGGAATCTTTACCGATGCTCTTCCACCCTCGTCTGCGTTTCCTTCCGTTTGCAGTGTTACCCGCATACTCTTGACGCCCTCCGACGTTTCTACCGGAAAATCAAAGCATTCCTTTCCTGCACACTCTCCACGCAGCTTTACACCCATTTTGATTTGCTTTAGTGCCTTTAAGTCAATCGAGGTCGGTTCTCCGGCATTCTGCATTTCATCCTCAAGATTTCGTACCGTCTTCTTTAAGCTGCGGTAAAAGCCATCCGCCACCCGCACGTCAAACAGGCTCTCTGTACTGTCTGCACCGCCGGCTGCGAGGAGTGCCTCTGTTTCACTCTCTTCCTCAGAAGCGCTCTCCTGCCTATGATAGCGTTTTAATAATCTTCCAAGGCTTCCATACATTTCTCCGGTTCCGGCAAGAAACTCCTTTGCCGCTTCCACGTTATTCGCAGTTACGATAAGCCCCAGTCCCTTTAAAAATTCCGGTGCCTGTGCCGCCATTTCCGCCGTCATGCGAAGCTGCTGCACTGCCTGTTTTGTCTCTTCCGGCGTAGGCGTTGTGTTTTCTTTATACATCTCATATCCGTCACTAACCGATATATCGGCAATTTTCCCTGGAATCTTAATACCGGAAAGAATTTGTGCGTCGATTCGTCCGCTGTTCGGCAAAAGCTCCCCTACCTTTCCCAGAGTCTCATCTGCCGTTACGTCAATACCACCCATTTTTGCAGTACGCATTGCCGACAAAAGATTTCCAAGGGTCAGCTCCTTCCCGCTGTCCATAACTGCACCGATTGCCGCGCCGTCCGTTTTTTCCAGCTGGTGAAACAAACGATACATGCCGATGTATGCCGTGCGCTCCTCCGGCGTTACTCCGGCGCTCTTTTCCATTTTGAACAGATACCTTGCAAACTTTTCTGTATCCTGCGTAAGACCATCCTCCACACGGATTTCCTCTACTTTTTTTGCCAGTGCTTCTACCGTTTCCGTCAAAGGATTGATGCCCTCTCTGATTAAACGCAGCGCCGCTGCCGGATGCATATTTTCCATTAAGTCTGTAACCTTTTTATCATACTCCTTTACCGCTTCCATGTTATTTGCCGTAAGCTCAATGGAATTGTAGGCAAGAATCCGCACTGCGCGCATATTCTCCGGAGACGCTTCTAGCCCTAAGGACTGCAACAGCTCTGCATTTTTTGCAAAAGCAGTTTGAATGGAATCTCCATACGTTGCCTGTGGTCTGGTCCCTAACGTATCGTAGGCTTCTCCTGCACGCTGTAGCTTTGCACCCAAACGGTTTCCCGCTTCCGCCAGTGTCTGAAGCGTCACCGTTTCCCTGTTTTCAAAGGTCACGCCAAGCGTATAGCTCGGAGATTTCGAAAGGCTGTCAATATTCTGCATCGTTTTACGGAACATCTCTTCCATAGAACGGTTGCCAGCGACTCCGGCATCCTCCGTATAATAACGGTAATAATTGTTTTCCAAAACGCGAAGCCCATCTACCACCTTTGCCAGTCCGGAGGTATCAATACGAATCCCCTGCCGTTCCAAACGGTATGCAGACTCCGTTGTCATTTTAAGGCGAATCTCCTCCAGACGTCTTTTTGCCCGCACCACACTGATGTCAAAGTCCATGGAAAAGCCGGACACCTCGGCTAATACTGCCTGTTCCAAACTATCGGGCCGGGTCTTGCCTTTTATCTCATCCTCGGCAAACGCAAGGTCGGAAAACGTAACATCCTCTTTTGCCGCCTGCTGCATAGCACGGCTTAAAATTTCCTTTTCCGGTACGTGCTGCCCCGGCTGCAGCGTTTCCATTTTTTCCGCTGCCTTCTTCACATAGGCGCGCTCCACCGTCTCCGGCGTAAAGCCCTGCATTCTGGCAACCCGCTCGCCCACCTCTGCCCTTGTCAGCTGCGTAAGTCTTGCC
>CAZCON010000370.1:0-1969 GCA_964500085.1 uncultured Lachnospiraceae bacterium | reverse complement strand
CTCCTTTAGACTATATGGAGGGGAAAGAATGTTAAAAGCAATGGTTTTTATGGATTATGAGAATTTTGAAATTAATAAAAACAACTATTATAGGTCGTTAGTTGCTGAAGGCGAAAAAGCGAACTATCCTAAACTAGACTATAACGTATTACCCCAAAAGGTGGTTGAGCAACTGAAAACGCCGCATTTGCTTGTAAAGTCCTTCCTTTTTGCACCAAAGCCAGATGATTTTTTGATGAAGGATTCAAGACGCGCAAGCAACTATAATTGGATAAACGGAATGAAAAACCAAGATTATTTTACAGTTGTGGAAGGAAGACATTCTGCACGTCCGGTTTCAGGATATACATATCAAACGATGTCGATAGATAACCCTGCATCATATTATGTTGTAGAGAAAGGAACTGATGTTAATTTAGGTGCACACTTAATTACTAAAGGTTTTATGAATGCCTACGATACAGCAATTGTTATGAGTGGAGATACAGACTATATACCAGTATTGGATATTTTGAATACATTAGGAAAATCAGTTGTTGTGGTAGGAATAAAGAATCAAAATATGACGCAGTTTAAACATCATTCAGATGAGCAGATTATACTTGATGAGAATTTTTTTAATACATGTTTACGTGCATAGAAAAATAATATTTTTTTAACTTAAGGACACAATGTCTAAAAGTATAATAAACGATAGCCCCCGGTTTCGCCGGGGGCTTTATTTTCTTGACATATCGTACAAAATATGGTACAATAAAGATGTAGAAGAGAAGGAGCTGATGTCTATGTTAGCAACAAATTATTCGAACGTAAGAAGCAATTTGAAGGAATACTGTGATAGGGTGACGGATGAGGGCGAAATCGTGCTTGTGACCCGGAAAGGGGATAAGAATGTCGTTATCATGAGCCTAGAGAAATACAATCAATTGATAAAAGATGAAAAAACTCCACTTAAGTAGAGAACAGGGAACCGGCAATCTGTTATTGTGGGAGGTGAACAAGGGAAAGTCCCTTGTTGGCACCTTGAAAACTGAACAGATGGATGATGATTTAAGATAAGGGGGTAAAGTAGATGAGGAAAAGAAATGCAATTACGATTTTGACAGTAGTAATACTGCTAGTAGCAGTATTAGGATATGTGGGATGTGGTGGTTGCAACAATGAAGAGGCAGTGCCTACGGCAGTACCAACAGTTACTGATGTCCCGGAGGAAGCAACGAAGCTTCCGGAAGAAGAGGTAATACCTACCGTAGAACCGTCAATGACAGTAGCACCGGTGGCGACACCAACGGCAACCGCTACTCCGGAACCGACTACAACGCCTGCTCCGACGAGTACGCCGACGCCTACTCCGGAGCCTACACCAACACCGGAACCGACGTCTACCCCGACTCCGGTACCGACTTCCACGCCTACGTCAAAGCCGACTTCCACGCCGGCACCTACGGTAACTCCGAAGCCTACCTCCACCCCGACACCGACCCCGGTAAAGGGAATTGAAGTGGGAGACTATGTGACCTTCGGTAGTTACGAACAGGACAATGACCTTGCAAACGGAAAGGAGCCGATTGAGTGGCAGGTACTGGAAGTACAGGACGGAAAGGCGTTCTTGATATCGAAGTATTGCTTGGATGGACATCAGTATCATTCGCATGATTTTGTCAACGATGATATTTTGGCTGGAGTTCCGGTAGAAGTAACCTGGGAAACCAGCGATCTCCGTGCATGGTTAGGCAGTGAGTTCTTGAATACGGCCTTTACCGATAAGGAGCAGGATAGCATTATTCTTACTACGGTAAAGAATCCGGATAATACCAGGCACAATGTAGAGGGCGGCAATGACACCAAGGATAAGGTGTATTTGTTAAGCAGTGAGGAAGCACTTCATTACTTCGGTCAAGCAGAAAATCGAAAAAATGAAACGGCTATTTCGATGCCGACAACATATGCTTCTACGCAAGGTGTGGTC
>CAZCON010000369.1:0-1994 GCA_964500085.1 uncultured Lachnospiraceae bacterium | reverse complement strand
AGCTTAGAGAGCAGGGGCACGGGAGGTCTGCTGAGGAGGAAAAGGAAAAAGAAAAGCCGGACCGGATGCCGGAGGGGGATGTGCCGAATCAGAATATTACATTTCTAAAGCTGATTTTTCATCAATTAATTGAAAATGAGGTGGAGGAGCAGTATGTCAACCAGATTATCACGGAAATAGAGGCTTCTTTGAAAAAAGAAACGGATGTCAGTAAGATTCTTGCAAGTATTTATCAGAAAATTGTCTTGAAGCTTGGACAGACAAAGACGTTGGAGGTAGTAAACGGAAAGACAAAGTATATCTTTTTTATCGGACCGACCGGTGTGGGAAAAACTACGACAATTGCAAAGCTTGCATACAGTCTTACGGTTCAGAAAAAGGCAAAGGTAGCGCTGGTCGCGGCGGATACTTACCGGATTGCCGCGGTAGATCAGATTCGTACCTATGCGGAAATTATGAATATTCCGCTCTATGTGATTTACAGTGAAACAGAGCTTCTGGAACGGAAGGAGGAGCTTGCAAAGTACGATGTTGTTTTGGTGGACACTGCCGGTCGTTCACACCGCAGCAGGGAACAAAGAGAGGATATTGAGCGTCTGATTAAAACGGTTCCTCCGGAGGAGCGGGAGGTTTATCTTGTACTGAGTGCAACGACGAAATACCGGGACCTTGTAAAGATTACCGAGACTTATTCGGAAATTGCGGAGTACCGGTTGATTTTCACAAAGTTAGATGAGACAAGTGCCATTGGAAATATTCTTAACATTAAGCTGCTGACGGGAGCTCCGCTTTCCTATACCACAAACGGGCAAAATGTTCCGGATGATATCAGCAGAATCAATCCGCAGAATGTGGCAAAGCAGCTATTGGGAGGAGGAACTGATGGATCAGGCAGAACAGCTTAGGAAGCTTGTAAAAAAACAGGAGCGCCCGCATCCTGCTGCGCGAGTCATTACAGTGACCAGCGGAAAGGGTGGAGTTGGAAAGACAAGTATTGCGATCAATCTGGCAATTCAGATGAAACGCATGGGAAAGAGGGTCATTATTCTGGATGCAGATTTTGGCCTTGCCAATATAGAAGTAATGTTAGGAATAAGACCGCAGTATAATCTGGCAGATTTGATGTTCTGCGGAAAAAGCTTAACAGAGATTATTACAAAAGGACCGGAGGATATCGGTTTTATTTCCGGCGGCTCAGGTATTCAGGAGCTGGCACGGATGACAAAGGAGCAGGTGATTTATCTGGTACAGAAGCTGGTGGAGCTGGATGCCATGGCAGATGTAATTGTAGTAGATACAGGAGCAGGTATTGCAGATAATGTACTGGAATTTGTGACCGCAAGCTCTGAGGTTCTGTTAGTGGCGACACCGGAGCCGACCTCGATTACGGATGCCTACGCATTATTAAAGACACTGAACCGCCGCTCCGGCTTTTCCAGAGAATATACCAATATCAAGATGATTTCCAATCGCGTGAGAAGTGAAGCAGAGGGAAGAAATCTTTATGAGAAAATGAGTGTTGTGGTGGATAAGTTTTTAAATATTCAGCCGGATTATATGGGAATGATTCCACAGGATGATTCGGTTTCCAAGGCAGTAATGCTGCAGAGGCCGGTTACGCTTGCTTATCCGAACTGCCCGTCGTCGAAGGCATTGAAGGAAATTGCGGCAAAGCTTTGCAATGCGCCGGAGGCAGATGCAAAATTTGGAATCACGGGGATATTTTCAGAAATGATACGGGCAAAGTATAAAAAAACACGTAGTAAAAAAGAGGAGAAACAGTAAAATGCACTACCTGATGGAGACGGGAACCAAGCTTGAATTGCGAAAAATCAGGCATATTGAAAAGGGGGAGGAAATCGTTTACGTCAGCCGTTATCTGTATGAGCGCTCAGCGGATGAGGCAGTGATTGAGATGCCTGTGAAGGCGGGAAGCGTGAGTACCTTAGAGCCGGGGGAATTGTTTCAGGTCTGCTTTTACACAGTTAAGGGTC
>CAZCON010000368.1:1931-2001 GCA_964500085.1 uncultured Lachnospiraceae bacterium | reverse complement strand
CCGGTGGCACTTGTATAGCACGGACCGAAACGGAGTGAAGACAGCGCGGAGCGCGAAGCCTGCACGCAAG
>CAZCON010000368.1:0-1831 GCA_964500085.1 uncultured Lachnospiraceae bacterium | reverse complement strand
GGAAGAGGCGAACGCGCCCACGACTGAGCGACGAAGTCGCGAAGTGCGTGGGGTGAGCGCGGAGCGCGAAGCCTGCACGCAAGGGAAGAGGCGAACGCGCCCACGACTGAGCGACGAAGTCGCGAAGTGCGTGGGGTGCTAAGTGCCGGTGGCACTTGTATAGCACGGACCGAAACGGAGTGAAGACAGCGCGGAGCGCGGAGCCTGCACGCAAGGACAGTAAGCGAATATAGCTAAAATGAAGGAGGATATGAGTATGAGAAAGACAATGAAAAGAATGCTTTGTACAGCAATAGTAGCAGTGCTGGTAATGGGAATGGCGGCATGTGGCGGCAAAAAGGGAACGCCGGTTGTGGGCATCAGCCAGTACGGGGAGCATGCCTCTTTGGATAACTGCCGTGAGGGCTTTTTACAGGGACTTGCAGACGCAGGGTTGGTAGAGGGAACGGACTTTACCGTGGATTACCAGAATGCAGGCTTTGATGATACGATTTGTACCCAGATTGGACAGAACTTTTCCGCAAAGAATGTGGCGCTGATGTGCGGGATTGCAACCAATGCTGCAACCGCCTGCTTTGCGGCAGCAGAGGATAAGGATATTCCGGTGATTTTTACTGCGATTACTGATCCGGTGAAGGCAAAGCTGGACAGCGGCAATATCACCGGCACCTCCGACAAGCTTCCGATAGCAGCGCAGCTTGATTTAATCCGTAAGCTACAGCCAGAGGCAAAGACGATAGGGATTATTTATACGACCAGTGAGCCAAATTCCGTTTCTGCCATTGAGGAATATCAGGCAAAGGCAGCAGAATATGGTTTTGTGATTGAAACAGTTGGTGTAACGGCACAGTCGGAGGTAACACAGGCGGCAGATACCCTGATTAGCAAAGGGGTTGACTGTTTTTCTAATTTGACGGATAATAATGTGGTAGGTGTGCTTTCCTCCATTTTGGAAAAGACAAATGAAGCCGGAATTCCGGTATATGGAAGCGAAGTAGAGCAGGTGACGCTTGGCTGTGTAGCTGCGGCCGGGATTGACTATTTTGCGCTTGGGTGTCAGACCGGTGCTATGGCAGCGAAGGTATTAAAGGGAGAGGCAAAGGCTTCGGAAATTCCATACGAAACCATTGTAGAGTATGGCATTTATATCAATTCTGCGGTTGCTGCCGAATTGGAAATTACAGTACCGGAGGACATTGCGGCAAAGGCAACCGAGGCGTAGAAAAGGTGGCAGCCTAAGAGAAACAGCCGAAGTGGAAGTAAAACCGGAAGCTCCGGAAGAACAGCCGGACAGGAAAAATAGAGATTGGAGCAAAAATATGCTTGATTTAGTGATTAGTACAGTGACGCAGGGCCTTATTTACGCCCTGCTGTCCTATGGTATTTATATTACCTATAAGATTTTGGATTTCCCGGATTTGACGGTGGATGGAAGCTTTCCGCTTGGTGCGGCGGTGACCGCCGTGCTTCTGGTAAAGGGCGTGAACCCGTATGTAACATTACTGGCGGCACTGGGAGTGGGTGCGCTTGCCGGACTGGCAACCGGAGTAATCCATGTATGTTTTCGGGTGCGGGATTTGCTTGCAGGCATTATTACCATGACGGCGCTGTTTTCGGTCAATCTGCAGATTGCAGGCTCTAACCTCGCGGTAGGCAGAGACGTGGATACGATTTTTACCGCAGAGCCGGTGGCGACTCTGCTTGGCGGCTGTTCCCTGTTACAGAGAAAGCTGATTGTCGCGTTCCTTTTGATGGTTCTTTTTAAAATTTTGCTGGATTTATATTTTAAAACGAAGAATGGTCTTTTGCTTCGTGCGGTAGGGGATAATGA
>CAZCON010000367.1:0-2008 GCA_964500085.1 uncultured Lachnospiraceae bacterium | reverse complement strand
TTCCTCTACCTGCGCCATCATTGCCGTATACTTTTCCAGCTTTGCACGCTCCTCTGCAAGCTTTGCCTCCGGTGCCTTACTTACAAAATTCGGATTGGAAAGCATTCCATTGACGCGCTTCAGCTCACCTGTAAGTCTTGCTTTTTCCTTGGTAAGACGCTCGATTTCCTTGTCAATATCTACCAAATCTGCAAACGGAATGTAAATCGTCGCATTCGGAATCACCGCAGATACCGCATCGGCATCAATTCCAGCCTTATCCGATTGTATTTTTACCTCGCTTGCACCACCCAGGGATGCGAAGAATACCTTGCTGTTCTCAAAGATAGTACGAACCTTTTCCTGCTCGGAAACAACGAATACCGTTGCCTTTCTGCTCGGCGGAACATTCATTTCGCTACGCACGTTACGAATGCCCTTGACTGCCTCCTTAATCAGCTCCACCGCTTCTTCCTCAGCAGCAAACGCATATGTCTCGGAATACTCCGGCCAGGTAGAAATCATAATGGATTCCTCTGCGGTGTCCTCCTCCATTTCCTTTAAGGTACAGAAGATTTCCTCTGTTACAAACGGCATATACGGATGCAGAAGCTTCAACGCGTCGGTCAGAACATGGCGGAGCGTCCAGATAGCGGCTGCCTTGCTCTGTTCGTCCTCTCCGTACAGACGCGGCTTTACCATCTCAATGTACCAGTCACAGAACTCTTCCCAGATAAAATCATAAATCTTCTGCGCTGCGATACCCATCTCGAACTTATCAAGATTCTCGGTTACATCCTTGCAAAGGGTATTTGCCTTAGAAAGAATCCACTTGTCTGCATCTGCAAGACTGCTTCTGTCCAACGTCTTTGCCTTTGCGGCAGCGCCGTTTCCTGCAGCCTCCAGCTGCTGCATATTCATCATAATAAAACGGCTTGCATTCCATACCTTGTTGGCAAAATTTCTGCTTGCCTCCACACGTTCCATATAAAAGCGCATATCATTTCCCGGTGCGTTACCGGTAATCAGGGTAAAGCGCAGGGCATCCGCACCGTATTTGTCAATAATCTCTAACGGGTCAATGCCATTTCCTAAGGACTTACTCATCTTTCTGCCCTGGGAATCACGTACCAGTCCATGGAACAGTACCGTCTTAAACGGCTTCTCCTTCATCTGCTCGTAGCCGGAAAAAATCATACGGATTACCCAGAAGAAAATAATGTCATAACCGGTTACCAGTACGTCTGTCGGATAGAAATACTTCAAATCCTCCGTCATTTCCGGCCAGCCAAGGGTAGAAAACGGCCATAGTGCAGAGGAAAACCAGGTATCTAATGTATCCGGGTCCTGCTCTAAATGGTTGTGCCCGCACTTCGGACAAACCTTCGGCGCATCTGCCGTCTTTGCCACAACAATTTCACCGCACTTGTCACAGTAATATGCCGGAATACGGTGACCCCACCAAAGCTGTCTGGAAATGCACCAGTCGCGGATATTGTCCGTCCAGTTAAAGTAGGTCTTTTCCATGCGCTCCGGAACCAGCGTAATTTCCTTATTCTTTACCGCTTCTACTGCCGGCTTAATCAGCTCGTCCATCTTTACAAACCACTGCTGCTTAATCAGCGGCTCAACCGTAGTCTTACAACGGTCATGCGTACCTACGTTATGAGAATAGTCCTCAATGCGAACCAAAAGTCCCATCTCGCCTAACTCTTTTACAATCTGCTTTCTTGCTTCGTAGCGGTCCATGCCCGCGAACTTACCGCCTGCTGCATTAATCGTTGCATCATCGTTCATAATATTGATTTCCGGCAGATTATGACGCTTTCCTACCTCGAAATCGTTCGGGTCGTGCGCCGGCGTAATCTTCACCACGCCAGTACCAAAATCCATCTCTACATATTCGTCCGCAATAATCGGAATCTCACGCTCTACAAACGGAACCTTTACCGTCTTTCCTACCAGATGGGTATAGCGCTCATCGTTCGGATTTACGGCAACCGCAGTATCACCAAGCATAGTTTCCGGA
>CAZCON010000366.1:0-2009 GCA_964500085.1 uncultured Lachnospiraceae bacterium | reverse complement strand
CGCCAAGGTTGTAAAGCTGCTTAATAGGAGCGTTACAAGCAAGGAAGTTGAGCGGTCTCGGACCGAAGGAGATAATCTTTAAGTTGCGAAGACCGACGATAGCCTTTGCAATCGGAACGAATTCCTTAATCATATCTGCACACTCTTCTGCAGTACCAACCGGGTACTCCGGAATGTATGCCTTTAAGTTACGAAGCTTTAAGTTGTAGCTTGCGTTAAGTACACCACAGTAAGCGTCGCCACGGCCGTCCATCAGGTCGTTCTGGGACTCCTCAGCTGCAGCACAAATCATAGCCGGACCATCGAAGTGCTTTACAAGCAGGGTCTCAGCGATTTCCGGACCGAAGTTTCCGAGATATACGCAAAGTGCGTTACAGCCGTTCTTCTTTAAGTCCTCAACAGCCTCTAACATCTGGATTTCGCTCTCTACGATACATACCGGACATTCGTAAATGTCATCCATACCATACTTCTTTGCATAAGCAGCAACGACTGCCTTTCTTCTGTTAACGGACAGGCTTTCCGGGAAGCAGTCACGGCTAACAGCAACAATACCGATTTTAACCTTTGGCATATTGTTCATAGTTTGTCTTCCTTTCTTGATGAAAATTTGTTTGTAACGAAACCGTTACGCTATCTCCTATTATATTTGTTTTTGGGCTTTCTGTCAATAATCGGCATGGAGTTCCATGAAAATATTTGTTATACTATTTTGTGGCAGAGGTCCGCATTTTGGTGACGGAAAAATGACCTTTTTGCCGAAAAGCTAAGTGCCGGAAAATCCTACAAAAATTTTCAAAAAATGTTAACCGATGACAAGCCTCTGATACTATATGTATGAAAGCTTTCGAAAAAGGAGAACAACAATGAACAGGGAAAATGCATCCAAGCTGATATCCGAAAATCTGACCGCTATCTACGGCTACGCCTGCGGCAGACTTTATGCGAAGGATAAAGCGGAAGACTTAGCCTCCGAGATTGTGTGCGAGATTCTTGCCTCGGCAGAGCATCTGGAAAAGGAAGAGGCCTTTTGGGGCTTTGCGTGGAGAATCGCAGAGAACACCTTCCGTAAGTTCATAAGAAGAGAAGAATTGCGGGGCAGAACCGAAACCCACTCCGAAGAGGAGTATCCGGGAAATTACATTGCGCCGCCGGAGGAGGAGTACGTCGAAAAGGAGGAGCAGGACGCGGAAATCTATTTGCTCCGCAGAGAACTGTCCCTGCTGTCAAAAACTCACCGGGAGGTGTGCGTGGCTTACTATGTGGACAACAAAAGCTGCGCCGTGATTGCGGCGGAACAGGGTATTCATGTGGAAATGGTAAAGTATCATTTGTTCAAAACAAGAAAATTATTGGAAGAGGGAATTGGCATGACGAGAAAATTAGGAGAAAAGAGTTATAACCCGGACACCTTCCGCCTTGACTTTTGGGGCGGCTGCAATCATTATGGCGAATTGTTCCGCAGAAAGCTGCCGGGGGCGATTATGCTGGCAGCATATTACACGCCGATAAGCCCGGAGGAGCTTTTCATGGAGTTGGGCGTATCCGCTCCGTATTTAGAGGAGGAGCTTGAAATACTGGAAGCGGCAGGGGTGCTTGCAAAAGTCGGGAGCAGGTATCAGACCAATCTGGTAATTGTTACGGATGCCTATGAGAAGGAGTTCGTGAAAAATACGGCATCGGTGTACGGAAGCGTTGCAGCGGAGGTATACGAAAAGGCGGTGGCATTGTTGCCGGAGTTTCGGGCACTTGAGTTTGCCGGAAAGGAGTATGATGACAATCGTTTGCTGTTTGCACTCTTAAATATTGCAATGGTAAATGCGTTTTGTATGGCAAGAGAAACGTCACCGCCAGGCAAAATGCCGAAGCTGGCGCTTGGTGGAAGCGGTTGGATTTTTGGTTGTGACAACGATTATGTGAATTATCATTTTAAGGGCATCACCATGGAAACATGGAACAAGGCAGGAACTGCATGGTTCTCGGCAGAGAATTATAATGTCATCGGAAGC
>CAZCON010000365.1:0-2012 GCA_964500085.1 uncultured Lachnospiraceae bacterium | reverse complement strand
CCGCCGCACAGCCCATTCCTCCGTTTTTCAGAAGAACTCTCGCCTCCACGGTAGGATTTGCTCTGGAATCCAGAATTTCCCTTCCTGTAATCTGCATAATTCTGCTCATTTCCAATTCCTCCTATCTCACCCTCATTATCCCCTGATTTTTCCCAAAATATTCTTGTCATCCTCTTAAAAATATGTTAAAATACACGAAAGCAAAACGACCTTCCCTTCTGCCGTGAACATATGAATTCCCTCCGGCAGGCGGAACTGAAAAAAAGAAAGGCATTCCCTATGAAACCAAAAATTCTTGTATTAGATATTGATGGCACCCTGACCAATTCCAAAAAAGAAATATCGCCTTCCACAAAAAACGCCCTCTATGCCATGCAGGCCGCCGGTGGCATCGTTGTAATTGCCTCCGGCAGACCAACTGCTGGCATTGCAAAGCTTGCCAAAGAATGTAAGCTGGAAAAATACGGCGGCTACGTCATTTCCTACAACGGTGCCCGTATTGTACGCTGGACCACTGGGGAAACGCTATACAACAACACACTCCCACAGCAGTTTATTCCGCAGATTTATGAAATTGCAAAAGCAAGCGGTGTAGGTATGATCACCTACGACCCTGAGGATCAGCTGATTACCGGCACCAAAATCGACCCTTACATGGAACTGGAGGCTCGCATCAATGGCCGCACGATTACTGAGGTAGAGGATTTCATCGGTGCTATCCGTTTTCCGGTAAACAAATGCCTTATCAGCGGAGAACCTGAAATCCTTGCACCGCTCACAGAGGAACTGAGAAAACGTTATTACGGCGTTTTAAACATTTACCGCTCCGAACCGTTCTTTCTGGAAATTATGCCACCGCTTGTGGACAAGGCCCATGCTCTGGAGCGTCTGCTTCCATCTCTCGGCATCAGCAGGGAGGAATGCGTCTGCTGCGGCGATGGTTACAATGATATTACCATGCTGCAATATGCCGGCATTGGTGTTGCTATGGCAAATGCCCAACCGGAGGTAAAAGCAGCCGCCGATATCATTACCCTCTCAAATGACGAAAACGGACTGGTTCCGATTATTGCGACCTACTTTTTAAATGACTGAAAAGTGGCAGCCTCAGATTCCGCCTCACGATGGATGACCTTACTTCCGGCTATATTCTTTCCACTGCCCGACGGATTCGACCTGTACTCATTAAAAACGTGCGCCGCCAGGCGCACTAAAAAGGGGCCGTGCATTCATGCAACAGCCCCTTTTTTTCCTGTCATTCTAACGATCCCATTTATCACACAGCATATGAATCTGGTCTGCAAATTTTCCAAGATCCTTGTTCGCTCCACCCTCATTTTTACGAATCACACTAAGCAGACGCTGTCCGGCTGCCAGCAGACGTTCGAATACCTCCACCTTGCGTTTCTTTGCTTTCTCCTTTTTCTGTGCATGTACCGGACTTACCTGTTCTGTCCAGGTTTCATTGATTAAATCATAGCAGTCTCCGGAATACGGTGCCTCTGCATCCAGCCCGTATTCGTTCTTTAAGCACGCTGCAAAGGAATCACACACGGAATCCTCACCATGTACCACGAAAACCTTCTTTGGATTCTCTATCTGCGTTACCCAGTGAAGTAAACCCTCTTTATCCGCATGACCACTGATACCGTCCAGCTTGCAAATCTCCGCATGCACCTCCACCGTCTCACCAAACAGCTTTACATCCGCCGCTCCCTCCAGCAGGGTACGTCCCAATGTTCCTGATGCCTGATACCCCACAAATACGACAGAGCTTTGCGGTCTCCATAAGTTATGTTTTAAATGATGGCGGATACGTCCGGCTTCACACATACCGGAAGCAGAAATAATCACCTTCGGTTCTGTATCAAAATTAATCAGCTTTGACTCATCACTGGTAATTGTCGTCTTTAGTCCCGGAAAGGAAATCGGGTTAATTCCCTGCTGTACAAGACGCATCGCTTCCTCGTCAAAATAGCCGTTAATGTCTTTATTAAAAATCGTAGTTGCTT
>CAZCON010000364.1:0-2014 GCA_964500085.1 uncultured Lachnospiraceae bacterium | reverse complement strand
CTCGGTTCTGGGACTGACCGAGCCGGCAGGCGAGAAGCCACGAGGTCCGGGGGACGTCGGTTCTGCACCGACCGGAGCGAAGCGGAGAACGAACCCCGGGGGTGTGAGCGCTTGCGCTCATGAAAAAAGCAGGACAGTATCATTGATACTGTCCTGCTTTTTTCTTAGAGCACGAGACGGGATTCGAACCCGCGACCCTCGCCTTGGCAAGGCGATACTCCACCACTGAGCCACTCGTGCATTCTTCATGAGAATACCAACGCTCTCTGCTTGGTACTCTCATACTATACACCTTCTTTGATGATTTGTCAACAAAAAATTAAAAGTTTGAATATTTCGAACAATTATTAACTTTTCTGTCAAAACCCTCCTGTCACAAATTCCCGCAGCCACTCTGAAATCAACACCATAAGCGGAATACATACAACACAGGCAATGGTTGTTACCGTAAACACATTGGAGGCTGTCTTTGTATCACCGCCAAACCGATTTGCAAACAGCAGCCCATTCGTAGCGCTCGGACAGGCCGACAATATCAGAATCGTTGTTTTTAGCTTTTCATCTAACGGTAAAAACAACATGACAACTATCATCAAAAGCGGCACGAGCAAGCATTTGATTCCACTTACAATATAGACCCTTCCCTTACGCAGCGCCCCAAACAAATCTCCTTTGGCAATATAAATTCCCGATACCAGCATTGCAAGCGGCGTATTCATAGAAGCAATATAACCAATCGCAGCCTTTCCCTGTTTCGGCACAGGCACCTGTAAAAAATACACCAGCAGTCCGATGACAATGCAAAACATGGTAGGTGTAAAAAACGGTTTCAGTTTTTCTCTAAGTTTCCTCTTTTCCTTTCTTTTTCCACGCATCAATGCCAACCCATAGGTCCACACAAATAAATTAAACATCGTAAGATATGTTGTGCAATATACTACACCAATATCACCAAACACCGCCTCTGCAAGAGGAATTCCCATAAATCCGCAGTTTGTAAAAATTACCGTAAAACGCTCGGTAGGAATGCTTTCCTTACGTCCTCCGATGCAAAGGATGTACGATATTAAAATTGCAAGCACAATACTAATTGCCGACAGCAAAAAGCCAAATAACATATTTTTCGTAAGCGTAGCATCATACTCCATGCTGTAAGTATCCAAAATCAAAAGAGGCGCTACCACATACAAAACAACACCTGCCATCTGACGGTTGCCTTCCTCCGTAATCAGCCCTATCTTATACAAAATCATTCCCGTTGCCAACAATAAAAACATTACGATCACCTGATTGGCAAGAATTCCAGCTAACTCCATTATTTCTTCCTTTCCTGCTCCCCCGTCTGCACACAGCGCTTTCCCGGACGACCTTTCTTTTTCCTCGTTGCTTTACATTTTCCCCTTCTCATGCTACACTAAAACACAGACGGGCAGTCATCCTGCCCGCACACAATAATCTTATTATGTTTTAAAAAGGAGTTTTTATGAATTTACCAAACGACCCAGTTATCCTGTTAAGCTATCTCAACACCCAGCTGCGTGACCATTTTTCCTCCCTTACGGAGCTTTGCCTCGCTCTCGGTCTTACTGAGAACGAGCTGATCCGCAAGCTTGCTGCCATTGACTACCACTATGACAAACAAAGCAACCAGTTCGTTTAATCCCAAACGGGCACTATAGCCGCACACTAACGCCTCTGTCTCGCAGATACGTTTTCACCTCATTTATCTCTAACTCTTTGTAATGGAACAGAGACGCCGCCAGTGCCGCATCCGCCCCTCCTTCGGTCAGTGCGTCATAAAAATGCGCCTTAGTTCCTGCGCCGCCAGAAGCAATGACTGGCACAGACACTGCCTCCGCTATCTGTCTGGTCAGCTCCAAATCATAGCCGTCCTTTGTACCGTCCTTGTCCATGCTGGTAACAAGGAACTCCCCTGCACCCAGCCTATGCGCCTGTACTGCCCATTCTACGGCATCCATTCCCATATCGACACGTCCGCCGTTCTTATAAATAT